>CAZGTK010000327.1:0-3464 GCA_964528415.1 uncultured Burkholderiales bacterium
CGCGCCGTGCGTGGAGGCGTGCCCGGTGACGCCGTAGGCGATGTTCAAGACGCCGGAGGGCATCACCATGCACGACCAGAGCCTGTGCATCGGCTGCCGCGCGTGCCAGGCAGCGTGCCCCTACAGCCACGCCGAGCTGGAAGCCGACAGCCTGGCGGGCGACACCTATAGCGTCATCAGCTTCAACTTCCCGGACCGGCCGACGCAGCCGAAGTGGACCGACACCTCGGCGCTGATCGCCGGCGGCACCGCCTCGGGCGCCGACGTGGCGAAGCGCGCCGGCGCGACGCCGCCGAGCGAGAACGTCTGGTCGTCGGGCAACGTGACGCCGGTGCGGCGCGCGAACGTGGTGGAGAAGTGCACGTTCTGCCATCACCGCATCACGGCCGGGATGCAGCCGGCCTGCGTCGAGGTGTGCCCGTCCAAGGCCCGCATCTTCGGCGACCAGGACGACCCCAACACCGAGATCGCCAAGGTCCTGAAGGCGGAGAAGTCGTTCCGGCTGAAGGAGGAAGCGGGGACCCGGCCGAACGTGCACTACGTACGCAAGTACAGCGCGCGGGCCTGACCGCCCACCGCACGCGCATCGCCGGGGCGGGCTTGCCCGCCCCGTTTTTTTTGACCAGAGTAAGCCGATGTCCGCCGACGTTCTCGACCACGGCTTCGCCCGCGAAACGCTCTGTCGCCTCCTGGCCGCCTGCTACTACGAGCCGGCGCCGGAGTTCGGCGAGGAGCGGGTATTCGACGCGATGCACGGCGCGGCCGTGAGGCTCGACCCCTCGCTGGGGGGGCACGCGCGCCGCATGGGCGAGGCGTTCGCGGCGCGCGGCCCGGACGAGCTGCTGGTGGACTACACCCGACTGTTCCTGGGGCCCTCCCAGGTCATGGCCAGGCCCTACGGCTCCGCGTGGCTGGATACGCTGGCCTTGGCGATGGGCGAATCGACGCTGTCGGTGACGGAGCTCTACGGGGAAGTCGGCTTCGAGCTCGACGAATCGTTCCGCGAGCCGCCGGACCACGTCGCCGCCGAGCTCGAGTTCCTGTACCTGCTCATTTTCCGGGAGAACCGCGCGCGCCGCGACGGCGACGCGGCGAGCCTCGACGCGATCGCCGACATCAAGCGACGCTTTCTCGCCCGGCACCTCGGCGCCTGGATCGGCCCCTTCGCCGCGGCGGTGCAGGCCGGCGCGGAGACGGATTTCTACCGCGCGCTCGCGCAGCTGAGCGAGCGGTTCGTGCGCATGGAAACCGACGGAGGCGGCGCGCCGTGAGACTGTGGCGCGGCGCGCTCAGGCTCCTGGCGCCCGGCGGCGGCGTGCGCATCGACGTGACCGCCTGCGTGCGCACGCGCTACAGCGCTTCTCGGTGCAGCGACTGCGCCGACGCCTGCCCCGAGGACGCCATCGCCCATGCCCCGCTGCCGCGGCTCGACGCCGGCCGCTGCATCGCGTGCCGCCTGTGCGAGGCCGCGTGCCCCACCGGCGCGATCGCAGGCGATGACCGCGGCCTCGCCGCGCTGGCGAAGGAGCTGGCGAAAACCCCGAATCCCGTCCTCGGCTGCCGTGTACCCGGCGTGCACGCCAACGTTCACACGGGCTGCCTCGGCTTTCTCGACGCCGAGGGACTGGTCGCGCTCGGGCTCGCGCTGCCCGCCGGGCTGACGCTGAACCTCACGCGCTGCAAGGACTGCGTCAATGCCGCCGTCGTCGGAAGGCTGGAATCGGCCGCCGCGCAGGCGGCAGCGGCTCCGGGCGGCGCAGCGCCGGCGCGCGTGCGCCTCGTCACGGAGTCGAAGCAGTTGGCGTTTCAGGAGAGCGGCGTGTCGCGCCGCGAGTTCTTCTCGCTGACCGGCAGGCGCGCGGCGCAGGCGGCCTCTTCGGCGGCGGGCCTCGACCACCCGCTGCCGTCGCCTACCTCGTTCGGCGAGCGCAAGAACCTGCCGGCGGGCCGGCGGCTCCTGCTCGAACAACTGGCGCCGATGCCGGCGGCCGAGCGCCGCGCCGCGGATGCGGCGCTGTTCCCGGATCTGGCTTTCGGCGCTGCGTGCACCAACTGCATGGGCTGCGTCGGCATGTGCCCGACCGGCGCCATCGCCACGAGCCGCAGCGATCCCCCGCGGCCCGTGTTCGTCGCCTCGCTCTGCACCGCCTGCGGCGTCTGCGCCGAGTTCTGCAGCGTCAAGGCCATCGCGCTGACGCCGCCGCAGCGCAAGGCCGCGGCCGCCGCTACTCCGGCAGCCCCTGCAGCCGGTACATGAAGAGCAGGCCCGGCGACGGGTCGCCGAGCGGGCCGAACCAGCGCTTGTACGCGGCGCCCACCTCCCCCGTGCGATAGAGCTTGGCGAGCACGCGGTTCACCGCCAGCCGGAAATCGGCGTCGTTGCGCGGCACGCCGAACGCGTAAGGCTCGAAGGACAGCACGTCGTCGGTCATCGCCAGCGCTCGCGGGTTCGTCGACTGGATGATCAGGCCCGCCAGCAGGCCGCGGTCGGACGCGTAGGCGGCCACCGCGCCGGACTCCACCGCCTTGAGCCCTTCCAGGTGCTCCTTGACCGGAACGACCTCCGCCTTGATGAAGCCGCGCTCCAGGGTGTCCTTGAGCACGCGCTCGGTGGTGGTGCCCGGAATCACCGCCACCTTCTTGTCGGTGAGGTCGGTGATCTTGACGACGCCGCCGTCGAACTTGACCAGCAGGCCGGAGCCGTCGACGAAGGTCATCAGGCTGAAGTCCACCTGCTCCATGCGCGAGAGCGACGCCGTGGTGGAGCCGCACTCGATGTCGACCTTGCCGCTCGCCACCATGTCGAGCCGGTCCTTGACCGTCACCGGCACGAACTTGACCTCCAGCTTGTCGAGCTTGAGCTGCTGCTGCAGCCCGGCGGCGATGCGCTGGCAGAGATCGACCGAGTAGCCGACGATCTTGCCGTCCAGCTCGAACGAGAACGGCACGGCGTCCTTGCGGTAGCCGATGGTGAAGGTCTTGGTCGATTTGATCCGCTCGAGCGTGGGCGACTTGGCTTCGACGGCCGCGGGCGCGGAGAGCACGGCGACGGCGGCAGCCGCCGCCAGCACGGAAAGCAGGTGGCGCATGGAATCCTCCCGGTGGATGAGGCGCTCAGCATACTCCAACGCGCCCGCCGTGCCGACTGGTCCAAACCGATGCGGGCAAGCCGCTATAATCGGGGCCTTTCCTCCTTCCGCTTGCCTTCCGCCGTGCGCTTCGACACCTACCTCCGCTACGACGATCTGACGCGGGCGCTGCGCGCCCTCGCCGCCGAGCACCCGCAGCTGCTGCGCGTGGAGTCGATCGGCCGGAGCTACGAGGGCCGCGAGATCTGGCTCGCGGCGATCACGCGCTTCGACACCGGGGCGGATCGCGACAAGCCCGCGCTGTGGGTGGACGGCAACATTCACGCCACCGAGGTCGCCGGCTCGATGGCGTGCCTGTATTTCATCCGCTACCTG
>CAZGTK010000328.1:0-3453 GCA_964528415.1 uncultured Burkholderiales bacterium
GGACCGTCGCGGCGCCGGCGCTGCCGCCGCCTGCCGCGCGGGACGCGTCGCTCGCCGCCTATGAAGACGGCGTGCGCGGCGCGTTCGACGCGATCGAGCCGGCGCTGCGCGAGATCGCCGCGCTCCAGCACGCGCCCGACTTCACGGCGCGCGCGCAGGCGCTGGCGCGCGAGCGCCTCGGCTTCGAGCTGCCGGCGGCGGCGCTCGAGCGGGCCTGGGTTCGCGGTCTCGACGTGCGCGCGCTTTACGCCCGCTGCGTGTTCGAGACCATCCGCCTCGTGAACCGGCGCACCATGGCCGAGCTGGCCGCCGAGCGTGACGCGGCCGAGGCGCTGCGGCGTTTCTTCCGCGACTGCGGCTTTCATCGCGTCGACGTCTCGCACTGCTCGGACGGCCGGCTGCTGGGAGCGGTGCGCTACGTGCTGCGCCTGCCCCACACGGCCGTGCGGCGCGAAGCCTACGCCGGCGCCCGGTTCGACGTCGAAGCCGCGGTCCAGGCCTGGACCGAGACCGAGCTCGACCGCTGGCGCTCCGGCGCGAGCGGGCCGACGCGCTACCTCAAGGCCGCCGTCTACCACTTCAGCGGCAGCCGGCGCGACGAGGGCTGCGCCGCGCACGCCAACGACCGGCACGCGGCCGCCGAGGAAGCGCTGAATCGGCTCGAAGCGTTTCGCGGCGCGATCGAGAACCGGTATTGCTGCGGGGTTTCGGTCGCCACGCTGCTGCTGGGAGTCGACACCGACACCGACGCGGTCACGCTCCACCTGCCCGACGCGCGCGGCGAGCTCAACCTGTATCGCAGCGTGGACAACGCGGCGGTGGCGGCCGCCGTGGCGGCCGGCACGCCGGCGCAGCGCGCGATCGACGAGGCGCTCGCCGCCGCCGCCGCCGCCAGCGGCTGGGGGCGCGGCGATGGCGCGCCGGATGCCGGCATGCTGGCGCTGTGCGCCTTCCTGCTGCGCAACAACCTGGCGCAGATCGCGTACGTGCGCGCGCGCCACGGCGGCGGCTACCCCGACCTCGGCCATGCCGAGCGCTTCCTCAGCGTCGGCAGCGGCTACGCCGACGAGCAGCTGCGCAACGCCGCGTTCTACGTTCGCCTGGACACGGTGGAGGAGGCGGCGCCCGACGTGGACGTCGGGGTCCGCATTCTCTCGGGCCACCTCGCGGCGCGGGGGCTGGCGGTGCCGGCGTTGATCCACTGCGGCTACGACGGCCGCATCCCCGGGGGAAGGGATCGCGCCGTCGCGCGCGCGCTGCGGCTGGAGGCCGCGATCCGGGCGCGCTACGCCGCGCTCGCCGGGCAGGACCTGCTCGCGACCGCGCGGGCGGTGCAGGACACTCATGGCGACGGCGCGCTGCAGTTCGTCGGCGGCGACGCGGCGTCCGGGCTGCCGCTGGAGGAGGCGCGATGAAGATTGCACAGGTGGAAACGACGCTGGTCTCGACCAATCGCATTGCCGCGCTCGGCCACCGCTCGCTGCGCGTGGTGCGGGAAAAGGGCGGCGGCCGCAGCGTGGCGGTGGACGCCGTCGGCTGCCGGCCGGGGGACTGGGTAATCGTGGTGGGCAGCTCGGCGGCGCGGGAAGCGGCCGGCGCCAAGGACTATCCGAGCGACGCCACCATCGTCGGCATCATCGATTTCTGGGACGAGGAACGGGATGGAACTGCTGCAGGTGGTGGGTGACCTGGTCTGCACCCGGCGCGTGGAAGGGCTCTACAGCGCGTCGCTGCGGGTGCTGCGAAACGCCAAGGGCCGGCTCAGCGTCGGCGTCGATCCGGTGGGCGTGCCGCCCGGGCGGTGGGTGTTCGCCGCCACGGGCACGGCGGCGCGCTACGCCGCCGGCGACCACGGCGTGCTCACCGACCTGACCATCTGCGGAATCATCGACGGCTGGGATGGACGGCCGTCGGCCAAGGCGGAATCGAAAGCGCGGGTGGCCGTCACTTCCTGACGGGCGGCGCGCGGTCGTGCAAGCGTTATTTCATCGGCAAACTCGAGCGAAAGGAGACGCGGAAATGGCAAGCGATATCAGCGGAATTGCCCTCGGCATGATCGAGACGCGGGGGCTGGTGCCGGCGATCGAGGCGGCGGACGCGATGACCAAGGCGGCGGAGGTGCGCCTGATCGGGCGGCAGTTCGTCGGCGGCGGCTACGTGACGGTGCTGGTGCGCGGCGAGACCGGCGCGGTGAACGCGGCGGTGCGTGCCGGGGCGGACGCGTGCGAGCGCGTGGGCGACGGCCTGGCCGCGGCCCACATCATCGCCCGCGTGCACAGCGAGGTGGAGAACATCCTGCCCGAGAAACCCAGCGTCTGACGCGGCCGGCTGCGGTGGCCAGAACAAGGAGAGAACGGATGGACACGAAAACCACGGCGGCCCCCGTCTCCCGCGGGACGCGGGCCGCCGGCGACACGGCGGGCATCGCGCTGGGGATGATCGAGACGCGGGGGCTGGTGCCGGCGATCGAGGCGGCGGACGCGATGACCAAGGCGGCGGAGGTGCGCCTGATCGGGCGGCAGTTCGTCGGCGGCGGCTACGTGACGGTGCTGGTGCGCGGCGAGACCGGCGCGGTGAACGCGGCGGTGCGTGCCGGGGCGGACGCGTGCGAGCGCGTGGGCGACGGCCTGGCCGCGGCCCACATCATCGCCCGCGTGCACGGCGAGGTGGAGAGCATCCTGCCGCGCCGGCCCGATGCCGGCGGCCGCGGGGAGCTTACCGGCAGCCATAGCTGAACCCACCGGCGGAGGCGGGCGTGAGCATGGATGCGCGCACGATCGGCCTGCTCGCGCGGGCGCTGGGCCACGAGCTGGACGCGGTCCAGCTCTACCTGGCGCAGGCGCGGCTGGCCGCGCTGTGGGGCATGGAGGAGGTCGGCCGGCGCTTTCGCGCCGACGTCACCGCCGAGCTGGCGCACGCCGGCGCCCTGATGGAGCGCATGCTGGAGCTCGGCGCGCCGCCGAATCCCGCGCCACGCTCACCGGTGCGGCTGGGACGGACCCTGGGAGAAATGCTGACGATCGACCGCCGGCTGGAGCAGGAAGCCGTGCAGCTGTACGGTCAGGCGCTGCGTTACTGCGAGCGGCGCGGGGACGAAGCGAGCCGCGGCCTTTTCCAGCGACTGCTCGACGACGAGCTCGAGCACCTGCGGGAGCTGGAGGCGTGGATCGATACCGTCGCGGTCGAGGCCGCCCATGCCTGATCGCGACGCGCCGGCGATGCCGGGCTGGGACGAGCGCGACCGGCCGCCGCAGCTGTTCCGTCGCTTCGAATTCGCGAGCTACCGCGAGACGCGCGACTTTCTCGACGCCCTCGCGCAGCTGTCCGAGGACGACGGCTATTACCCCGACTTGAGCTTTGGCACCACCTACGTCAACGTGACCATCCGCCCGCGCGCCGGCGAGGCGCTCGCGGACGCGGATCGGGCGTTCGCGCGGCGCGCGGCGGCGCTGG
>CAZGTK010000329.1:0-3449 GCA_964528415.1 uncultured Burkholderiales bacterium
GGCGTCGCAGGCGCGGCTCGCCGACCGACTCGGCATCGAGCGCTTCGCGGCCATTCTCGGCGGCAGCCTGGGCGGCATGCAGGCGCTGCAGTGGACGCTCGACTTCCCGCAACGGGTGCGCCACGTCATCGCCATCGCCGCCGCGCCGAAACTGACGGCGCAGAACATCGCCTTCAACGACGTCGCCCGGCAGGCCATCCTCACCGACCCCGGCTTCAACCAGGGAAACTTCTACGACGCCGGCGGGGCGCCGCGCTGGGGGCTGCGGCTCGCGCGCATGCTGGGCCACATCACCTATCTGTCGGACGACTCCATGGCGGAAAAATTCGGCCGCGAGCTGCGGCACGGCGAATACCACTTCGGCTACGGCGTCGAGTTCGAGATCGAGTCCTACCTGCGCTACCAGGGCGACAAGTTCGCCTCGCACTTCGACGCCAACACGTACCTGCTGATGACCAAGGCGCTGGATTACTTCGACCCCGCGCTGGAGCACGGCGGCGACCTGTCGGCCGCGTTCAAGGGCGCCCGGGCGAGCTTCCTGATCGTCTCGTTCACCTCGGACTGGCGCTTCTCGCCGGGCCGCTCGCGCGACATCGTCAAGGCGCTGCTCGACAACAAGCTCAACGCCAGCTACGCGGAGATCACCTCGGCGCACGGCCACGACTCGTTCCTGATGGAAGATCCGCACTACCACGCGCTGATGGCGGCCTATCTCGACGGCGTCGCTGGCGAGAGCGCCCGGGGAGTTCCATGACCGAGCCGCTGCCGGCGCCTGCGGGCGCGCCCTCCTACGCCACGGCGCTCGCCGCGGCGCGTCCCGACTTCGAAGCGATCGCCAGCTGGATCCGCCCCGGCTCCGAGGTGCTGGACCTCGGCTGCGGCGACGGCTCGCTGCTCGCCTACCTGCGCGAGACGCGCGGCGCCCACGGCTACGGCGTCGAGATCAGCGACGGCAACATCGTCGCCTGCGTGAAGAACCGCGTGAACGTGATCCAGACGGACCTGGAGGCGGGACTGTCCGGCTTCGGCGACGACTCCTTCGACTACGTGATCCTGTCGCTCACGCTGCAGGCGATGCGTCGCACCGAACGCATCATGCGCGAGATCCTGCGGGTCGGGCGCGAGGGCATCGTCTCCTTTCCCAACTTCGGCCACTGGAGCCATCGCCTGCAGATCATGATGGGGCGCATGCCGGTGTCGAAGCATTTGCCCTACCAGTGGTTCGACACGCCCAACGTGCACCTGTGCACGCTGAAGGACTTCGAGGGCTTCTGCACCCAGCACGGCATCCGCATCCTCGAGCGGATGGTGCTCGCCAACCGCGGCGTCGTGACCATCCTGCCGAATCTGCGCGGCTCCCTCGCGGTGTACCGCTTCGAGCAACTTCAGTAGCTCCCGCGGCCTCTATAATCTTATGGAGGCCGAAGATGCCAAGGAGGAGGAGCCCATGCGCGCCATTGCCTGCCTGATGCTGCTCGCCGCGACGCTGCTCGCCGCGCCCGCGAGCGCGGAAATCTCGAAGAAGTTCGGCGACTACGAGGTGCACTACAACGTGCTCGCGACCGCCGACCTGGCGCCCGAGGTTGCCAAGACCTACGGGCTCCAGCGCAGCCGCAACCGGGGCATGCTGACGGTGTCCGTGCTGAAGAAGAACGCGCTCGGCGTGACGCAGCCCGTGCCCGCCGCGGTCGAGGCCAAGGCCTTGAGCCTGACGGCCCAGCTGACCCCGATCCCGATGCGCGAGATCAAGGAGCAGGCGGCGATCTATTACATCGGCGATTTTCCGCTCGCCGCCGAGGTGCTGCGCTTTACCGTGCGGGTGAAGCCGGAAGGCGCCGGCGGCCCCTACCAGTTCGACTTCGAACGCCGCTTCTACTGATCCTGCCCGCCGGGGGGGACGTCGCTTCCGGGCGAGCGCCGCACCCGGCCCGCCAGCCACACCAGCGCGAGCACCGGGATCCCCAGGATCGCCGTGCCGGTGAAGAAGGCGGCGTAACCGAACTGGTCGACGGCGACGCCCGAGAAGCCCGCCAGGAACTTGGGCAGCAGCAGCATCACCGAGCTGAACAGCGCGTACTGGGTCGCCGAGTAGGCGACGTTGGTGAGCCCCGAGAGGTAGGCGATGAACGCGGCGCTGGCGATGCCGGCGCTGAGGTTGTCGGCGGACACGGCCAGGATCAGCCCGGGCACGTCGTGCCCGCGGCCCGCCAGCCAGGCGAACAGCAGGTTGGTCGCGGCGGAGAGAGCCGCGCCGAGAAACAGCACGCGCATGACGCCGACGCGCAGGCACAGCACGCCGCCCAGCGCCGCCCCGGTGAGCGTCATGACGACGCCGTACACCTTGGACACCGCGCTGACCTCGTCCTTGGTGTAGCCCATGTCGACGTAGAACGGGTTGGCCATGACGCCCATGACGACGTCGGAGATGCGGTACGTGCCGATCAGCGCCAGCAGCAGCAGCGCCTGCCAGCGGTAGCGGTAGACGAAGTCGAGGAACGGGCTCAGGGCCGCGGCGTGCAGCCAGTCGAGTACACGCGCGAGCCGCGCCGGCAGCAGCGGATGGGCCTCGAGCCGCGCGCGCACGCGGCTCTCGCGGTCCAGCGTGTCGTGCGACACGGGCCGCTGCGGCTCCGGCGAGAGCAGCACGGTGACGATCCCCACCGACATCAGCGCCGCCATCACCAGGTACGCCACCTGCCACGGAAAATGCTCGTAGGTCGCTTCATTGGCGTCGAAGCGCGCCGCGACCCACAGCACGCCGGCCGAGGCGGCGATCATCGCCAGCCGGTAGCCGGTCTGGTACGCGGCGGCCATGGCGCCCTGGAACTCCACCGCCGCCGACTCGATGCGGAACGCGTCCAGCGCGATGTCCTGCGTCGCCGAGGCGAACGCCGCCAGCACCGCCAGCGCGACGAGGCGGTCGAGGTCGGTCACGGGATCGGTCAGCGCCATGCCGGCTAGCGCCGCGGCGATCACGATCTGGGAGAGCAGCAGCCAGCCGCGGCGGCGGCCGAGCGCGCGCGTGAGCAGGGGCAGGCGCAGCCGGTCGACCAGCGGTGCCCACGCCCACTTCAGCGCATAGACCAGCCCCACCCAGCTCAGGAATCCGATCGTGCTGCGGTCGATGCCGGCCTCGCGCAGCCAGAACGCCAGCGTGCCCACGACCAGCAGCAGCGGCAGGCCGGCCGAGAAGCCGAGGAACAGCATCCGCGCGACGCGCGGCTCGAGATAGACGCGAAACGCCTCGGCCCAGCGGCGCGTCGGCGCGCTCAAGGGCGGCGCACTCCCCGCCGCGCCGGCGCCGCTTCCGCCACCGGCCGCTGGGCGAAGCTCACGTCGTAATCGATCGTGAGCGGCGCGTGGTCGGAAAAACGCTGCGTCTTGTACACCGCCGCCTTCTTGGCCGCGGCGGCGATGCCCGGCGTGGCGATCTGGTAGTCGATGCGCCA
>CAZGTK010000330.1:0-3414 GCA_964528415.1 uncultured Burkholderiales bacterium
TAGGCGCGGATCATCGCCACCCCGGCGAACTCGCCCTGGGCGCCCGCCATCGGCGCCAGGCTGATCGCCGCCATGCCGGTAACCCGCGCCAGCATCGCCTGCAGCTCGGCGAGACAGGCGAGGAAACCCTGCCCGGTGCGCTCCGGCGCCGCCGGATGGCGGGCCAGGAACGGCGGCAGCATCGCCAGCTGGTTCGCCGCGCGCGGGTTGTACTTCATGGTGCACGAGCCGAGCGGATAGAACTGCGTGTCGATCGAGAAATTGCGCTGCGACAGCCGGGTGTAATGGCGCACGGCGTCGAGCTCGGACACCTCGGGCAGCCGCGGCGGATCCGACCGGCGCAGGCGCGCCGGAATGCCGACGGGCTCCTGCCACGCCGGCGCGTGCGCGCTGCTCGCGCGGCCCGGCTGCGAGAGGTCGAAGATCAGCGCCGCGCTTTGCGGGGTCAAGATTTCACCGCAGAGGCGCCGGGGCGCGGAGACGACGGAAAATCGTTTGAACCGCCAAGTACGCGAAGGACGCCAACGGACAACGAGCTTCTTTCGGCCAAGTCTCTTCCTTTGCGTCCTCTGCGTCCTTGACGGTGAAGCGCCCCTGACTTCGTCCGCGTCTCCGCGCCTCTGCGGTCGCAGGAGAGGCGCCTACTTCAACGCCGCCAGCGCGGCGTCGTAGTTGGGCTCGTTCTTGATCTCGGGCACGAGCTCGGCGTGCTTCACCGTGTCGTTCTCGTCCAGAACGATCACCGCGCGGGCGGTGCAGCCGACCAGCGGCCCGCTGGCGATCGCGACGCCGTAGTCCTGCATAAAAGCTGCGCCGCGCATCGTCGACAGGGTGTGGACGTTGCCGAGCCCCTCGGCGCCGCAGAAGCGCGCCTGCGCGAACGGCAGGTCGGCGGAGATCACCAGAACCACCGTGTCGGGCAGGCCGGAAGCCTTCTCGTTGAACACGCGCGTGGACTTCGCGCAGGTCGGGGTATCGAGGCTGGGCACGATGGACAGCACCTTCTTCTTGCCGGCGAAATCGGCCAGCGCAACGTCCTTCAGGTCCTTGTTCACCAGCTTGAACGCCGGCGCCTTGGCGCCCGGCTTCGGAAACGTTCCCTTCAGCTCGATCGGGTTGCCTGCGAGCGTGACCATAGCGGTATCTCCTTACGTTCTTGTTGCAAAGTGAGTCGGCCGGAGGCGCCCGCCGAGGATGCCGTCGAGCTCCCGGGCGAAGCGTTCCAGGTCGTCGTGGGTCTTCGTTTCGGTGGCGCACACGAGCAGGCCGCCCGCCAGCTCGGGAAAATCCGGCTGCAGCGGCGCGCCGCCGAGGATGCCGCGCGTCTCCAGCTCGCGCAGCACGTCCGGCACCGGCGCCTGCAGCCGCAACGCCACCTCGTGAAAGACCGGGCCGGCGAACATCCGTTCCATGCCCGGCACGCCGGACAGGCGCTGCGCGAGGGCCATGACGTTGGCGTGGCAGCGCGCCGCGATGCGCCGGAGCCCCCCGGCGCCGACGATGGCGAGGTAGACGGTGGCGGCCGCCGCGGCCAGGCCCTGGTTGGTGCAGATGTTGGAGGTGGCCTTGGAGCGGCGGATGTGCTGCTCGCGCGCCTGCAGCGTCAGCACGTAGCCGCGCCGGCCGTCGCGGTCGGTCGTCGCGCCGACCAGCCGCCCGGGCAGCTGCCGCACGTGCGCCTTGCGGCAGGCCATGAACCCCAGCGACGGGCCGCCCCCCGCTGGCGGCAGGCCCAGCGGCTGGCCGTCGCCGACCGCGATGTCGGCGCCTTCGCCGCCCCACTCGCCGGGCGGCTTGAGCAGCGCGAGCGCGGTCGGATTGACGACGCCGATCACGAGAGCGCCGCGACGGCGGGCAGCCTGGGTGAGCGCGTCGACGTCCTCGAGGACGCCGAAGTAGTTGGGCTGCGCGACGACGACCGCGGCGAGGCCGTCGCCGGCGAGCTCGTCGATCGCCCCGGCGGGCGTCGCGCCGCTCGCCGTGTCGTACGGCAGTTCCACGAGCTCGACGTCCTGATGGCGCGTGAGCGTGCGCGCGACGGCGCGGTAGGCCGGATGCAGCGCGCGCGGCAGCAGCACGCGGCGAGCGCCCTTGTGCAGGCGCACCGCCATCAGCACCGCCTCGCCGAGCGCGGAGGCGCCGTCGTAGAGGCTCGCGTTCGACACCTCGAGGCCCGTCAGCGCCGCGATCATCGATTGATACTCGTACGCGAGCTGCAGCGTGCCCTGGCTGGCCTCGGCCTGGTACGGCGTGTAGGCGGAATAGAACTCGCCGCGGGTGACCACCTGCCAGACCGCCGCCGGCACGTGGTGCTCGTAGGCGCCGGCGCCGATGAACGAGAGATGGCGGCCGTCGGCGTCGGCGCGCTCCTGCATCAGGCGCGCGATCTCCCATTCCGTCAGCGCCGGCGGCACGCCGTCCAGCGCCGGCAGCCTGAGCGCGGCCGGGATCTCGTCGAAGAGCTCGTCGATCGTCGCCGCGCCGATCGCCGCCAGCATCGCCTCGACGTCGCCGGGCGTGTGGGGGATGAAGGGCATGGCGGCCGCGGGTTCCGGATCGCCGGGAGGCTCAGGCGGCCTCGTTTTCCACCAGCGACTGGTACTGGGCGGCCGTGAGGAGCTTCTTCACGTCGTCGGCGTTGTCGGGCTTGAGCCGGAACAGCCAGGCGGCGTACGGAGCGTCGTTGATCTTCTCCGGCGCGGTCTGCAGCTCTTCGTTCACGGCCGCCACCGTTCCCGCCACCGGCGCGTAGATGTCCGCCGCCGCCTTCACCGACTCCACCACCGCGCATTCGGCGCCGGCCGCGAAGTGCTTGCCGAGCTCGGGCGCCTCGACGAAGACGAGGTCGCCGAGCATGTCCTGGGCGTGGTCGGTGATGCCCACGGTCACGAGGCCGTCGTCGTCGATGCGGGCCCATTCGTGCGTCTTGGCGTAGTGCAGCGTATCGGGGGTTTCCATGGCTCCTCCAGGGACCGGCGCGCTAGAGCGCGACGCAGGCGCGGCCGTCGCGCGCGAACGGCGGGTCGACCACCAGGCAAGCCGCCATTTTATCGCGGATCGATACCTGCACGCGGTCCCCCGGCGCGGCGGCGAGCGGCAGCCGCGCGAGGGCGACCGAGCGGTCGAGCGTGGGCGCGTAGCCCCCGCTGGTGACGACGCCCTCGCCCGCCGGCGCGACCACGCGCTGGCCATGGCGCAGCACGCCGCGGTCCAGCAGGAAAAGGCCGAGGCGGCGGAAGCGGGCGGTGCGCCGCGCGAGCGCCGCGCGGCCGATGAACTCGCGCCCGCTGACGAAATCGACGTACGCGGCGAGGCCGCACTCGAGCGGCGTGACGCTGGCGTCCATGTCCTGGCCGTAGAGGTTCATCCCGGCCTCGAGCCGCAGCGTGTCCCGCGCGCCGAGCCCGCACGGCG
>CAZGTK010000331.1:0-3383 GCA_964528415.1 uncultured Burkholderiales bacterium
GCGCCCGGTGGGATGGTTCACTTGGCGCCAGCGCGGCAGGACGCCGCCGCCGGCCTCGCGCAGCAGCGCCTCGATCTTGGGCCGGCTTTCCACCGTCACGGCGATGGTCCACGGCTGGCCGATCCACGCGGAACCGTCGTCCAGCTCGCCCGCCAGGTCGTCGCTGCCGAAGGCGAGGTCCTGGATCAGCCCGTGCTCGTCGATGACGAGCGCCACGTCCGCGCCCGCGGCGACGAGGCGCGACGCGGTCTCCGCGTCGACGTCGGCAAGCCATTTCCCGGGAGATTCGAGCCGACGCCGGACGCCCCGGCCGCCGGGCGCGCCACCGCCGAGCTCAGCCGGGTCCCGGGACGGAGTCAAAAGCGCCCTGCCGTCACGGCCAGCAGGCTCTCGGCCTGAACCACCGCCCGGCGGCCGTCGAGCGCGGTCGCGTCCGCGCCCACCAGGGCCACCAGCTCCGGGTGGTCGATGAAGACCGGCCCGCCCACCATCACGCCGATGCCGCGATGGCGCGATGCGCGCCGCAGGTTGTGGATGTCGGACGCCAGGCCCTGCACGTGGTCGCCGCAGCTCACCGACAGGCCGACGAGGCCGAACATCTCGCTGTCGACGAGGCCGCGCAGCTCGTCGCTGGAACCGACCGGCCCGCTCCACACCTCCCAGCCGGCCTGCCGGAAGAACTCGGCCAGCAGCACGACGCCGAAGGTGTGCTGCTCGCCCGGCAGCGCGACCAGCAGCGCGCGCCGGCCGGCCTCGCCCGGCTGCGCCTCCCCGCCCCGCTCCGGGCTCACTTCCCGCACCACCTGGTGCAGCCGCCAGAGTCCGATCGTGACCTCGGTGAAGTCGCAAAGGTCCTCGGTCCAGAGATCCCCGAGCAGGCGCGCGGTGGGCGCCAGCAGGTCGAGGTAGATGGCCTCCAGCGACGCGCCGCGCGCGCGCAGCGACTCCACGTAGGCCTTCGCCACGGCGACATCGTGGTCCCGGACCAGCCGCGCGAACTCCGCGACGTCGGCCGCGGCGGGCGCCGGATTACCGCAAAACGGGTCCGCGCCGCCCTGGGGCAGGCCCCGGCGCGCCACCACCAGCCGCGGAATGATTTCGTCCTCGATCGCGTGAGCGAGCCGCCCGATCGTGTCCGCGGGTGCGTCGGCGTCCGCCAGCGGCAGGGCGGCGCCCAGCGCGCCCCGGTCCCGCAGCGTCGCGTCGGCGTCCTCCCAGCAATCCCGGTCTCCGACCCTCGATCTCAGGCTAGCCATACGCTCCCTCCTCTTGGCGCGGTCGCGTGCGCGGTCAGCGCACTCAGTACGTCTGGAGACTCCCCGGCAACCGGGAAAACGCGGGAATGCCGTTCGGCTGGGACCGTCAAGGGGCAGGGTCCAGCGGACACTTTTTATTAGGCTTCCCGGCCAAGGATGTCAAGTCTTATTTACGTTCGCTAAGGTTGACATGACGTATACAGAAGTCTAGATTCCTTGACATAGGGTAGCACGCAGGAGCGGGAGAGCAACGCGATGCGCCAGAAGCGGGGCCGGCAGGGTCGGCAGCACGTTCTTTACACCCCGGAGGAGCGCCGGCGCCGCGACGCGTCGCCCTGGACGCTCGTCCAAGGAGTCCTCGCTCCGCTCCAATTCCTTGTTTTCCTTATAAGTCTCTGGCTCGTCTTGGATTACTTGGCCACCGGCGACGGGTTCGCGATGGCCACGGCCTCGGTCGTGATCAAGACGCTCGTGCTCTACACGATCATGGTCACGGGGTCGATCTGGGAGAAGGATGTGTTCGGGTGCTATCTGTTCGCCCGTCCGTTCTTCTGGGAGGACGTGGTCAGCATGCTGGTCCTCGCCCTCCATACTGCCTATCTGGCCGCCCTGGTGACAGGAGCCCTTGACGCCCGCGAACAGATGCTCGTCGCCCTGGCAGCGTACGCCGCCTACGTCGTCAACGCAACGCAATTCGTGCTCAAGCTGCGCGCCGCGCGACGGGAGGGCCGCGCCGCCGCGGACGACCCGTTCCCCGACCCGCCGCGGACCCCGGACGCGCTGGCGATCACCGAATGACGGACCTGAGTGCCCTCCCCCGCTCGCCCGCCGCCGGTCCGGAGGCGCCCGTGCTGCGCGAGCGCGGCCAGCGCGAGGTCTTCTGCGGGCTTACCGGCATCGTCTGGCTGCACCGGAAGATGCAGGACGCCTTTTTCCTCGTGGTGGGCTCGCGCACCTGCGCCCACCTGATCCAGTCCGCCGCCGGCGTGATGATCTTCGCCGAGCCCCGCTTCGGCACCGCCATCCTGACGGACCGGGACCTGGCCGGGCTGGCGGACGCCAACGCCGAGCTGGACCGCGTCTGCGTCACCCTGCTCGAGCGGCGGCCCGACATCACGACGCTGTTCCTGGTCGGCTCCTGCCCGTCCGAGGTGATCAAGCTCGACCTCGCGAAGGCGGCGGAGCGGCTCAACGCGCGCCTGTTCCCGAAAGTGCGGGTGCTCAACTACTCGGGCTCCGGCATCGAGACCACGTTCACCCAAGGCGAGGACAACGCGCTGCGCGCGATGGTGCCGGCGCTGCCCGACACCGACGCGCGCCAGCTCCTCGTGGTGGGCTGCCTTGCCGACGTCGTCGAGGATCAGCTGCTGCGCTGCTTCGACCGCCTCGGCATCGGCCCGGTCCGGTTCCTGCCGGCGCGGCGCGCCACCGACCTGCCGAGCGTCGGCGCGCAGACGCTGCTGCTGCCGGCGCAGCCGTTCAACGGCGAGACCGTGCGCGCGCTGGTCGCCTGCGGCGCCCGCCTGCTGGCGGCGCCCTACCCCTTCGGCGCCGAGGGACCCACCGCCTGGCGGGCCGCGGCCGCCGCCGCGTGGAACGTCGACGCCCGCCGGTTCGCGGAGGTCGTCGAGCCGCTCGCGCAGCGCGCCCGCACCGCGCTGGCGCGCCATCGCGAGCGCCTCGCCGGCAAGCGCGCCTTCTTCATGCCCGATTCGCAGCTGGAAATCCCCCTCGCGCGCTTCCTTCATCGCGAGCTCGGCATGGAACTCACCGAGGTGGGCACGCCCTACCTCGACCGCCAGATGGTGGCGGCGGAGCTGCCGCTGCTGCCCCCCGCCGCGCGGCTGAGCGAGGGCCAGCACGTCGAGCGCCAGCTGGACCGCGTGCGCGCGGCGCGGCCGGACCTCACGGTGTGCGGGCTCGGACTCGCGAACCCGCTGGAAGCGGAGGGCCTCGCCACCAAGTGGTCGATCGAGCTCGTGTTCACGCCGATCCACGGCTACGACCAGGCCGCCGACCTGGCCGGAATCCTCGCGCGGCCGGACCTGACGGTGTGCGGTCTGGGGCTCGCCAACCCGCTGGAAGCGGAGGGCCTCGCCACCAAGTGGTCGATCGAGCTCGTGTTCA
>CAZGTK010000332.1:0-3375 GCA_964528415.1 uncultured Burkholderiales bacterium
AGCGCGCGTTCAGGTAGCGCTTGCGATCCGCCAGGTCGTCGTGCGTCAGCAGAATCTGGGCGGCGTGCAGGCCGTGCTTGCGAAAGCACGACTCGTACGCCTGCACCAGCCCCATCTGCCCGACGGCCGCCGCCGCCTGCAGCTCGTGCACGGCGTGCGGCCGGCGTTTCCAGCCCAGGCGCTGCAGGCCCTCGGCGATGGCGCCCGAGGACACCAGCACGATCTCCTTGCCCTCGCCCTTGAGGCGGGAGATCTGGTCCGACCAGCGGGCGAGGGCCTCATGGTCGAGGCCGCGCCCGTCCGAGGTGACCAGGCTGCTGCCGACCTTGACGACCATGCGCCTGGCGCGCTGGACCACGGAGGAGCGGGCGGCGGTCATGACGCGGCCGCCCGTTCCTCTTCGGCACGCTGCCGCGATCGCGGCGACTGCTCGAGGTGCGCCATGATGGCGAACGTCAGCGCTCGGCAGCCCTCCCCGGTCAGCGCCGAGATCTCGAACGCCGGACCACGCCAGCGCAGCGCGCGCTTCAGGCGCGCCACGGCGTCGGCGCGCTCCTCCGCGGGCAGCATGTCGATCTTGTTGATCACGAGCCAGCGCGGCTTGCGGTGAAGCCTGGGATCGTACTTCTTCAGCTCCGCGGCCAGCGCCTTGGCGTCGCGGGCCGGGTCCGCGCCCGGATCGGCCGGCGCGATATCCACCACGTGCAGCAGCAGGCGCGTGCGCATGAGGTGGCGCAGGAACTGATGGCCGAGACCCGCGCCTTCGGCCGCGCCTTCGATCAGTCCCGGAATGTCGGCCAGCACGAAGCTGCGGTTGAGGTCGACCTTGACCACGCCGAGATTGGGATGCAGGGTCGTGAAGGGGTAATCCGCCACCTTCGGGCGGGCGGCCGAGACGGCCCGTATCAGCGTCGACTTGCCGGCGTTGGGCAGGCCGAGCAGGCCGACGTCGGCCCGCAGCTTGAGTTCCAGGCGCAGCTCGTGCGCCTCGCCGGGCTCGCCGAGCGTGAACTGGCGCGGGGCGCGGTTGGTGCTCGACTTGAAATGCAGGTTGCCGAGGCCGCCCTTGCCGCCCTGCGCGACGAGCGCTTTCTGTCCCGGCCGCGAAAGGTCGACGAGTTGCTCGTCGGTCTCGGCGTCGATCACGATCGTCCCCACCGGAACGCGCAGCACGATGTCGTCGCCGCCCTTGCCGTAGCAGTCGGAGCCGCGGCCGTTCTCGCCGTTGCGGGCGCGATGGATGCGATCGTGCCGGTAGTCCACCAGGGTATTCAGATTGGCATCCGCCACCAGGTAGACGCTGCCGCCGCGGCCGCCGTCACCGCCATCCGGGCCGCCGCGCGGCACGTACTTCTCACGGCGGAAGCTGGCGCAGCCGTCGCCGCCCTTGCCGGCGATGACCTGGATGATGGCTTCGTCGATGAACTTCATGGCTGCGTGTGCCCAACGAAAAAAGCCCTATCGGGCCGATAGGGCTTTTGCGGGCGGCGCTTCGCCGCGCCTACGCCGGCACGATGTTGACCGTGCGGCGCTTGAGGGCCCCCTTGACGGTGTATTCCACCTTGCCGTCGATCTTGGCGAACAGCGTGTGATCCTTGCCGATGCCGACGTTCTCGCCCGGGTGGAACTGGGTGCCACGCTGCCGCACGAGGATCTCTCCCGCCGCCACCTGCTGGCCGCCGTAGCGCTTGAGGCCCAGCCGTTTCGATTCCGATTCGCGGCCGTTGCGCGAGCTGCCGCCTGCTTTCTTGTGTGCCATTGCGCCTGCTCCTCTTGGTTAAGCCGCCTGGATGCCGTCGACGCGCAATTCGGTGTAGGACTGGCGGTGTCCCAGCGTCTTGCGGTAGTGCTTGCGCCGGCGCATCTTGAAGATCTTGATCTTTTCGCCTTTGGTGTGGGCGACGACGGTGGCCTTGACGCTGGCGCCGGCGATGAGCGGCTTGCCCAGGGTAACGTTCTCGCCCTCGGCGAGCATGAGCACCTTGTCGAGCAGCACCTCTGCGCCCACTTCCGCAGGGAGCTTTTCCACCAGGAGCTTGTCCCCGGCCTTGACCCGATACTGCTTGCCGCCGGTTTTGATGACCGCGAACATGATTTCTCTCCGTTGCAACGTCGTTACTTGCTGAAAAAGCCCTAAATTATATCCAGGCCGGTCTTTGACGTCAAAGAGTTATCGCCGGGCCTTTGATCCCTGTCCGGGTTGCTTGACACCCCTGTCGGGGCCTACCTACCATCATGCCCTTTTCCTGTCCGCCCCCATGTCCCTCGAGGCCATCCGCGAGTTCCTCGCCGACGATCTGCGCGCAGTCGACCGGGTGATCCGGGAGCGGCTGCACTCGGACGTGGTGCTGGTGCGCCAGATCAGCGAGTACATCATCGGCTCCGGCGGCAAGCGCCTGCGCCCGCTCCTGGTGCTGCTTTCGGCGCGTGCCTGCGGCTACCAGGGCGCAGCCCACCACGAGCTCGCGGCCGTGGTGGAGTTCATCCACACCGCGACGCTGCTGCACGACGACGTCGTCGACGAGTCGTCGCTGCGCCGGGGCCGGGCTACCGCCAACGCGCTGTTCGGCAACTCGGCCAGCGTGCTAATGGGCGATTTCCTCTATTCGCGGGCGTTCCAGATGATGGTGTCGGTGGAGAACATGGCGGTGCTGCGGGTCCTCGCCGATGCCACCAACACGATCGCCGAGGGCGAGGTGATGCAGCTGATGAATTGCCACGACCCCGACATCGACGAGCCGCGCTATCTGCAGGTGATCCGCTACAAGACCGCCAAGCTGTTCGAGGCGGCGGGTCGGCTCGGCGCCATCCTGGGCCGGGCGGCCTCGCCCGTGGAGTCGGCGATGGCCGAGTACGGCGCGCGTCTCGGCACGGCGTTCCAGCTCATCGACGACGTGCTCGACTATTCCGGCGACCGCGAGCAGACGGGCACGAACCTGGGCGACGACCTCGCCGAGGGCAAGCCGACCCTGCCGCTGATTCACGCCCTGCGCAGTGGTTCGCCCGAGCAGGTGCGACTGGTGCGACAGGCAATCGAGTCCGGCGGACTGGACAAGCTCGAGCCGGTGGTGAAGACCATTCAGGAAAGCGGCGCGCTGGACTACACACGGCGGAGGGCCCGCGAAGAGGCCGACGCGGCGTGCGCGGTCTTGCGGCACATTCCCGATTCAACGGCCCGGAATTGTTTGCTAGAATTGGCCGATTTCGCGGTCGGCCGCAGTTTTTGAAGGGGTAGAGCCAGGACGGCGCCGACCGCGTGCGTTTGGGATTTCAGTCGCGGATCGTGGTTCGGGGGTTCCGGCCACTTCCCGCTCAATTCGGGGTGTAGCTCAGCCTGGTAGAGTACTGCGTTCGGGACGCAGGTGTCGGAGGTTC
>CAZGTK010000333.1:0-1953 GCA_964528415.1 uncultured Burkholderiales bacterium
CCGGAAAACGATGCGGGTTGCGCCAGGGGGGAAGAGGCAAGCCGGCAGCTTGCGCTACAATTGATGGGGCTGGTGGGATCGGGGCTGGCGGGTTCGGTTTGTTGGGTAGAATGGGGCTGCTGGCCATCTAATTGGCTATGCGAAGCTATGGTATGGGCAAGGACTGCTGTGCGGGTGGACAGAGCTGCTTTTGTGGGGTTTGGCTGCGGGTTAGCCGATTGGCTATGCGAATCAATGTCGCCTTCTCCCTGCTCCGTCACACCTGCCTCCCACAGCCCCATCGCCACGCTCCGCGCCGCCGCCCCATACCCCTCCCCGTCGCCCTCATCGCCCGTCATTCGTCGCTCGTCGTTCGTAGTTCGTAGCTCGTAGTTCGCCGCCCGCCGCTCTTCATTCGTCATTCCTGATTCGTAATTCGTAATTTCCCCCACAATCCGGCTCCCCGCGCTGGCCGGAAACATCACCACATCGGCCGATTCCACCATCGCCATCCCCACCACCGTCCGCCCGTCGGCCGCCAGCCGCGGATAGAACACCAGACTCACCCCCACGTCGGGCCGCTCGACGCCCACGTCCGCCCGCTCCCATTCTCCCTTTCCCCCTTTCTCCCCCTCTCCCTTTCTCCCCTTCTCCCCTTCTCCCTTTCCCCCCTTCTCCCTTTCCCCCGTTCCCCCCGCTCCCCGCTCTTATGACACGCCTCTTCCTTCGTAATTCCTAATTCGTAATTCGTAATTCTCTTGTGGCGTTTGCGGCATGGTGGGTGTGGTAGGATGGGGGGGGTTGCGCGGTCGATAAGTCGCCTTGTAAGTCGGGCCGCGTATAATAAACCAAATCCGGTAATTTATCTCGCGCGGAGACGCTGAGGCGCGGAGGAAAGAAGGGGATCTTCTCTGCGCCTCTGCGCCTCTGAGCGATGAACAGGCATTATGCAGGAGGCCGCATGCCCCGACTGACCGACGCCGAACAACAGGAGATCATCCGCTACCTGGAGGCCGACCGGCCGCTGCCCGACAAGTACCGCTTTCTGCTCTTCGCCGACAAGCGCGAGGTCGAACTGGTCTGGAACGGCAAGACCAGCGAGGTGACCAACGTCGTGCTGCCCTTCCAGGTCATCGAGCAGGTCGATGAGCCGCGGGCCGAGGGCGACAGCCGCCTGCAGCCGAGCCTCTTCGAGATGGACGCCCGCGGCCGCCAGCTCAAGGGCTGGACCAACAAGCTCATCTGGGGCGACAACAAGCTCATCCTGTCGTCGCTGAAGAACGGCCCGCTGCGCGAGGAGATCGAGCGGCAGGGCGGCCTCAAGCTCATCTACATCGACCCGCCCTTCGACGTCGGGGCCGACTTCAGCATGGATATCGAGATCGGCGACGATACCTTCACCAAGCGGCCTAACATCCTGGAGGAGATCGCCTACCGCGATACATGGGGCAAGGGGGCGGATTCGTTTAATGCAATGATTTATGAAAGATTGGTCCTTATGCGGGATCTATTGGCTGAGAACGGGAGTATATATGTCCATTGCGACGAAAGAGTAAATGCGTTTCTCAAGTTAATTCTTTCTGATGTGTTTGGCCCTAGTTCTTTTGTAAACGAAGTAATTTGGAAGAGAACATCTGCACGAAGTGGGAGTGGTCGATGGGGAAATATCCATGACACCATATTTTTGTTCTCAAAATCTAATATCACTATTTGGAATAAAGTCTTAATCGACTACACAGATGATTACCTTGAAGCGAAATATAAATATTCTGACGAGAGAGGAACCTATAGGCTAGATAATTTAACTGCACCAGGAATAACTAGTGGAGAATCGAGTAATTCTTGGAGAGATTTTTCGCCAGCAAGGCTAGGACGCCACTGGGCCGTACCGTTGAACGCCTTGAGATCGATTATTGATGACGAATTGGAAATAAAAAAGCTGAAATTCTCGATTATGGTATTGTGAATCAAGCT
>CAZGTK010000333.1:1963-3372 GCA_964528415.1 uncultured Burkholderiales bacterium
TTGGAAATAAAAAAGCTCTCTAGCCAAGAAAAATTGGAATTGTTATATAACAATGGTTTCATCCAATTACCACAGAAAAGAGAAGGAGAAGGATTCCCACAATTTAAAAGATATTTAGGCAAAGGCATGCCTATCCAAGATGTAATTTTGGATATACCACCAGTAAATTCTCAGGCACTAGATAGACTTGGATATCCAACCCAAAAACCTGAAGCACTTCTCGAACGCGTCATCCAGGCCAGCAGCAACGAAGGCGATCTCATCGCCGACTTCTTTGCCGGTTCCGGCACGACCGCCGCCGTGGCCGAAAAGCTCGGCCGCAAGTGGATCGCCACCGACCTGGGCAAGTTCGCCATCCACACCACCCGCAAGCGGCTGATCGGCGTCCAGCGCGAACTCAAGAAGCAGGGCAAGGACTACCGCGCCTTCGAAATCCTCAACCTGGGCAAGTACGAGCGCCAGCACTACGTCGGCGTCAATCCCGATCTGCGCGAGGAAGAGCAGCGGCGGCAACTGGAGGAGAAGGAGGCCGCCTTCCTGGCCCTCATCCTGCGCGCCTACCGCGCCGAGGCGGTCACCGGCTTTCGCGCCTTCCACGGCAAGCGGGCCGGGCGCATGGTGGCCGTCGGCCCGGTCAACCTGCCCGTCACCCGCCTGTTCGTGGAGGAGATCATCCTGGAGTGCCGCCGGCTGCACGTGACCCGCGTCGACATCCTCGGCTTCGAGTTCGAGATGGGCCTCTTCCCCAACGTCCTCGACGACGCCCGCGCCAGGGGGATTGACATCGCCCCCAAGTACATCCCGGCCGAGGTCTTCGACAAGCGGGCGGTGGAGAAGGGGCAGGTCGTCTTCCACGACGTGGCCTACATCGAGGTCAAGCCCCACGTCAAGGGGCATAGCGTGGCCGTCGAGTTGACCGACTTCTCCGTCTTCTACGCCCAGGACTCCGTCGCCGCGGCCGAGGCCGAACTGAAGGACAAGGGCAGCAAGATCGTCGTCGAGAAGGGGCAGATCGTCAAGGTCAGCAAGGACGCCCACGGCATCGTCGGCCGCGAGGTGCTGACCAAAAGCTGGACGGATTGGATTGATTACTGGTCGGTGGACTTCGACTTCGAGAACAAGCGCGAGATCATTCGCGTCCGGCGCGACCCGGAAGGGCAGGCCAGCATCGCCGGGCTGGAGCCGCCGCAACAACCGTTGCCGGAGTACGAAGAGGTCTGGACGGGCGACTACGTCTTCGAGAACGAGTGGCAATCGTTCCGCACCCGCAAGGATCGCGCACTGGAGCTGAAGAGCGTCTACCACGAATGCACCCCCGGCCGCCGCAAAATCGCCGTCAAGGTCGTGGACATCTTCGGCAACGACACCATGACCATTGTCGAGGTGACAGTGGGAGGGAAGCGATCATG
>CAZGTK010000334.1:0-3364 GCA_964528415.1 uncultured Burkholderiales bacterium
CGAACGCCGAAGGCGGAGGCGGCCCAGCGCGCCGCGGAGATGCTCTCCGCGGTGGGCCTCGGCCGGCGCCTGTCGCACACGCCGGGGGAGCTCTCCGGCGGCGAGCGGCAGCGCGCGGCGCTGGCGCGCGCGCTGGTGACGCAGCCGCAGTGCGTGCTGGCCGACGAGCCGACCGGCAACCTGGACCGGCACACGGCCGAGGGCGTCTACGCGCTGATGCTGGAGCTGAACGAGCGGCTCGGCACCAGCTTCGTCATCGTCACGCACGACCCGGAGATCGCCGCCGGCGCGCAGCGCGTGCTGCGGCTCGAGGACGGCGTGCTGCGCGACGGCGCGGCGCCGCGCTGAGAGGCGTCAGTCCGGCTCGCCGAGGCGCAGCGCGCCGCTCGCCACGGCGTCGCGGTACCACGCCTCGCTCTGCAGCGCCTGCGTCAGCATGAACTGCGGCGCCGAACGCTTGATCAGCCGCGGCCCCGCGAAGCCGACGAGGAACACGATCAGGCCGATCACCCAGTGGCCGATCAGCGCCAGCGCGACGCCGGCGCCCAGCACCGGCAGCGCGAAGAAAGGCAGCAGCAGCTTCGCCGAGACGAGTTTCTCCGCCCTGACGCGGTCGACCTGCACGCGCGCGGTGCCCTGGCGGTACGCGTTGCGGAATTGCTCGTGGGTCATGCTCAATACTCGACGGGGAACGGATCGAGGCTGCGCCACAGATACCACGTCGCCACCGTGCGGTAGGGCAGCCAGCGCCGGGCGATCGAGCGCATCTTGAGCTTGGACACGGGGCGGTCGTTGCCGTAGTGCAGGCGGATCGCGCGCTGCAGCCCGATGTCGTCCAGCGGCAGCACGTCGGGGCGCAGCATGTAGAAGATCAGGAACATCTCCGCGGTCCAGCGGCCGATGCCGCGCAGGGCGGTGAGCGCGGCGATCAGCGCCTCGTCGTCGAGGCGCTCCCAGGCCTCCAGCGCAATGGTGCCGTCGGCGAACGCCCGCGCGATGCCGTGCACGTACTCGGCCTTGCGCAGCGACAAGCCGCAGCCGCGCAACGCTTCCAACCCGGCAGCGGCGACGGCGGCCGGCGTCACGCCGCCGAGCCGGTCGGCCAGCCGGTTCCACAGCGCATCCGCCGCCTTTATCGAGATCTGCTGGCCGACGATGGCGCGCGCGAGCGCGGTGAACGCGTCGCTGCGCCGGCGCAACGCCGGCCCGTCGTAGTGCTCGATCAGCCGGCGCAGCACCGGATCGCCGTCGGCCAGCCGCCGGCGCGCTTCGTCCCAGTAGGCGGGCGTCATCGGCGGCTCACCGGCCGCGCTCGCGCGGGGAGGCCGCGCGCGCCGCCCGGCGGCGCCGCCACTTGACGCTGTAGTAGAGCCGCCAGAGGCCCAGCACGCCGAAGTAGCCCGTCACCGCGAGGATCAGCGCCAGCAGCGGCAGGCCGACCAGCAGCGGCTTGCCGAGGGAGGACACCCAGTCGATCAGCGTCGGGATCCATGCCGAGAGCGGCACGTCGCCGAAGTCGGGCTGCGACTTGGGCGCGCCGCTCGCCTCGCTTCCCGTCGCCCAGGCCCCGAGCTGGTAGGCCACCAGATACAGCGGCACGATCGTGAGCGGGTTCGTGTACAGCGTCGAGAGCAGCGCGACCGGCAGGTTGACGCGCAGGATCAGCGCCAGGATGGCAGCGCCCAGCATCTGCAGCGGCCCCGGAATCAGCCCGCAGAAAAGCCCCACGGCGAAACCCCCGGCCACCGAGCGACGGTGCAGGTGCCAAAGGTTGTGATGATGGAGCGTGGTCCCGAACACCGCGAGATAGCGGTTGTCCTTGACGCTCTGCTGGCTCGGCAGGAATTTCCTGAAGTATTTCCGGGGCATCCGTGCGGCGGCGAGGGCCCGCCAGAAACGTGACACGGCGGTTGAACGGGACGAGGATCATACACCAACGCGGCGGCGGCGCGGCCCGTCCGCCGGGGCAGCGCGTCTCGCGCGCAGGTGCCCGCGCGCGGTCGGCTCGAATCCGTTCCTGACCCACGGCGAAACGAAGCGTCGACTAGAATCGGGGGCCAGGGCCGAAGAGCCGGCGGGGCGCGGCTCGCCGGACCCGCCGCCGAGGCAGGCACCGGGGCGGCGGGTCGCGCCGGCGGAGTGCTTTCATCGACAACGGGAGAGGGGAGAGCGTGATGTGCAAGGCCAAGGGGTGGATGAGCGGGGGCGCGCTGCTGGCGGCCGCGCTGGTCGCCGGCTGCGCGACGACGGCGGGCGACGGCGCGGCGAAGCCGAGCGGCGGGATTCCGATGGAGCTTCGCTCGGGTTTCCTCGAGGACTACTCCAAGCTGCAGCCGGTGCCCGAGGAAAAGGGCAAGTGGCGCTGGATCGCGCCCGATATCGACCGCGCCCGGTACCGACGCTTCATGGTCGATCCAGTGGAGGCGCGGGTGCCCCCGGGTTATCGGGACGAGGTGCAGCCCAAGCCCGAGGTCGTCGCCCGGGTCACCAAGTATTTTCGGGAAGCCATCATCCGCGAGTTGCGGACCCGCTACGAGGTGGTGGACGAGCCCGGCGCCGGCGTCGCCCGCATCAGCGTCGCGATCACCGCGATCCAGCCCAGCGCGCGCGAGCTGCAGGCCTGGCAATACCTGCCCATCGCCCTGGTGGTGGCCGGGGTGGCCGAAGCCGCCGGCGCGCGGGAGAAGAACGTCGTCGTCTACATGGAGGCCGAGATCACCGACAGCCTCAACGGCAAGCTGCTCGCGGAGGTGCTGCAGGGACGCGTCGCTGAACAGGGCGGCGTGCGCCGGATCGAGGACGTCCGGCCCGAGACGATCACCCCTGTGCTCGACTTCTGGGCCCGGGAGGGCGTGCGTCACCTCGACGCGATCAAGCGCGGCGCGGAGCGCTGAGGTCGGGCCGCGCCGTTTCGGGGGGGATCCGACCCGGGGGTGACGGCAGCGCGTAGACGGGAGCCGGCCGCCGTGCGTTAAGGCGGGGGACGGCCCCGGCGGACGGGGCCTCGTTGCGCGAGAGGCTGTTCGCCCGGTGTCCACGAAGTTCGTCCTTCCGGCCGTCGTCGCCGGCGCCGCCGCCCTGCAGTGGCAGGCGGCGTTGCCGTCGCTGCCGGCGTATGCCGCGGGCGCGGCGCTCGTGGCCGCCGCGATCGGCGCCGCGCGGCTCGGCGCGCCCGTCGCGGAGCGCGCCGCCCTCGCCGTCGCCGCGGCGTTCGCGGTGGGCTTTCTCTGGGCCGCCGCGCGCGCGGAGGTGCGCCTCGCGGACTGGCTGCCGGAAGGCCTGGAAGGCCGCGACCTGCAGGTCACCGGCGTCATCACGGGGCTCCCGCGCAGCTTCGAACGCGGCGTGCGCTTCGACTTTGCGG
>CAZGTK010000335.1:0-953 GCA_964528415.1 uncultured Burkholderiales bacterium
GCCGACAGCCCCGAGCGATTGCACGCCGTGCTGCTGGAGCGCCTCGAGGCGCGGCCGGCGGACGCCCGCGCGCGCGTGATCCTGGCGCGGCTGGAGCTCAACCTCGGGCGCACCGCCGACGCGGCCGCCAGCTTCGAGCGGGCCATCGCCTCGTCGACGAAGGTGGCAAAGGATCCGCAGGTGCTGGCCGAGCTCGCCGACGCCCTCGGCGTGCTGCAGAGCGGCGCCCTCGCGGGACGGCCGGCGGCACTCGCGCAGCAGGCGTTGCAGCTGGACCCGGACCACCCGAAGGCGCTGGAGCTCGCCGGGAGCGCGGCGGTGGAAAGCGGGGACTATCGCGGCGCCATCGCGCACTGGCAGCGCCTGCTCGGGCTGCTGCCGGCGGATTCGCCGCGCCGCGTCGAGCTGCACACTGCGCTGCGGCGCCTCCAGCGCCTCGCCGACCTGCAGTACCCGGAGCCGACGCGCCGTTAGCGCCGCTTCAGGCGCGCTTCGCGGCCGCCGCCAGCCACAGGCAGCGCCCGCCGCTCGCCTTGTCGATGGCCTTGAGCTGCGCGTCGTGCGCCGCCAGCTCGTCGGCGGCGGCGCGCACCACCGGCAGGACGAGCCGCTCGGCAAGCGGCGCGGCGGCGCCGGCGGGTCCCGCCGCGTCGGCGAGATCGATCATCAGGCTGTCCTGCCCGCGCGTCATCGCCAGGTACACCTCGGCCAGCAGCTCGGCGTCGAGCAGCGCGCCGTGCAGGCTGCGGCGGGCGTTGTCCACCTGGTAGCGCTCGCACAGCGCGTCGAGATTATTGCGCTTGCCCGGGTGCAGCTCCTTCGCCATGCGCAGCGTGTCGGTCACCGCGCCGCACAGCTTGGCGAGCGGCGGACGCCCGGCCAGCGCCAGCTCGTGGTCGAGGAAGCCGACGTCGAACGGCGCGTTGTGGATGACGACTTCGGCATCGCGGAGG
>CAZGTK010000335.1:963-3363 GCA_964528415.1 uncultured Burkholderiales bacterium
CTCGATGAACTCGTCGGCGACGGCGGCGAATCTCGGCTTGTCGCGCAGGAACTCGGTGCTGATGCCGTGGACGTCGAGCGCGCCGCTGTCGATTTCCCGGTCCGGATTGAGGTAGCGATGGAAGCGATGGTCGGTCACCCGGCGATTGCTGATCTCCACGGCCGCCACCTCGATGACGCGATGGCCCAGGGCGACTTCCAGGCCGGTGGTTTCCGTGTCGAGGACGATCTGGCGCATCGGCAATCAGTGCGCCGCCGCGGCCTTGCGCGCGACCTCGACGCCGCGGTTGGCGAGGCGATCGGCCGCCTCGTTGCCGTCGTGGCCGGAGTGGCCGCGAACCCAGACCCACTCGATCTCATGGCCAGCGCTGAGCTCGGCCAGCCGCCGCCACAGGTCCTCGTTCTTGACCGGCTTGCCGTCGGCCGTGCGCCAGCCCTTGCGGCGCCAGCCGTGGATCCACTGCGTGATGCCCTGCTGCACGTAGGTCGAGTCGGTATGCAGGCGCACGCGCGAGCGGCGCGTCAGCGCCTCCAGCGCGCGGATCACGGCGGTTAGCTCCATGCGGTTGTTGGTGGTCAGGGGCTCGCCGCCGAACAGCTCGCGCGCGCGCCCGCGGAACGTGAGCAGCGCGCCCCAGCCGCCGACGCCCGGGTTGCCCTTGCACGCCCCGTCGGTGTAGATGTCCACCGCGTCGGCCGACGCATCCGGCGGCGTGCGCCCGCCTTGCGTCACGCCGCGTCCCGCCGCGACAGCTCGCGCGCCGCCATGGGGCCCGCCTCGTCGATGCGCTGCGCGATGGACGCGAGGCGGGGCTTGGGCTTGAGCCGCGCGTTCCACTCGGGCTTGATCAGGCGCATGCCGACGACGCGCTTGACGGCGTGCAGCAGGTAGACCCCGCCGGCGATGGGCCACCAGCGGTCGCCGGCCGCCTCCATGAAGCGGAAGCGCTCGCGCCACTGGTCGGCGCCGAAGGGCGGCGCGTAGCAGGCAAGCTGGCCGCCGGCGACCTCGAAGCCGAGCAGGGCGAGCCAGTCCTTGAGCCGCGGCAGCGCGATGAACTGCCCGCTCCACGGCGTCGGCCGCGGCCGGCGCGTGGCGAGGCGGCGCACGCCCCACAGGCTGCGCGGATTGAAGCCGGTGATGATCACGTGCCCCTCGGGCATCAGGATGCGCTCGACCTCGCGCAGGATCTGGTGCGGATGCTCGCTGAACTCCAGCACGTGCGGCATCACGACGAGGTCGATGCTGCCGCCGGCGAGCGGCAGCTCGCGGAAATCCGCGCGCACCTGCGCGCCGTCCTCGGGTGCCACCACGAAGCGCAGCGGCATGCGCGAGGCGCGCAGAAAGTCGCGTCGCGGCAGGCCGAGCTGCGCGGCGTTGAAGCCGAACACGTCGGCGAGGGCCTGGTCGAAATAGGCGCTCTCCCGCTCCAGCACGTAGGCGCCGAGCGGGGTCGCGAACCAGTCTTCGAGGCTTGCGGTTGACACCGGCCTGGCTCGTTTTCCACCATTGGGGGCGGGCGCCGAGGGGCGCCTCCACGGAAAGCAACCATGACAGCCCTGCAGGTCGTTCCCGTCCCCGCGTTCGCCGACAATTATATCTGGGTCATCCGCGACGATCAGCACGCGGCCGTGGTGGACCCCGGCGACGCCGACCCCGTCATCGCCTACCTCGAGCGCGAGTCGCTCGAGCCCGTGGCGATCCTCGCCACCCACCACCACGGCGACCACGTCGGCGGCAACGCCGCGCTGCTGCGGCGCTTCCGCGTCCCCGTCTACGGTCCCCGCGCGGAGCGCATCGACACCGTGACCGAGCCGCTGAAGGAAGGCGACCGCGTCGGCCTCCCCGCGCTCGGGCTCGAGTTCGCCGTGCTGGAGGTGCCGGGGCACACGGCCGGGCACATCGCCTACGTCGGCCACGGCTGGCTCTTCTGCGGCGATACCCTGTTCGCCTGCGGCTGCGGCCGCCTGTTCGAGGGCACGGCGGCCCAGATGCACCGGTCCCTCGGCAAGCTGGCGCGGCTTGCGGCCGACACGCAGGTCTTCTGCGCCCACGAGTACACCCTGTCCAACATCCGCTTCGCGCGCGCGGCCGACGGCGACAACCCGGCGCTGCGCGAGCGCGAGGCGCGCGAGGCCGGCCGCCGCGCGAACGGGGAGCCCACCCTGCCCTCCAGCATCGGCCTGGAGCTCGCGACCAACCCGTTCCTGCGCTGCGACGATCCGGCCGTGCAGCGCGCCGCGTCGGCCCACGCCGGCCGCGCGCTGACGGATCCGGTGCAGGTCTTCGCCACGCTGCGCGAGTGGAAGAACCGCTTCTGACGCGGCTGCCCCTCAGGGTCGCCGACGGGCGCCCAGGCTGACGCTGCGCGTCACGCTGCGCCCCTGTGGTCGCCGGATG
>CAZGTK010000336.1:0-3359 GCA_964528415.1 uncultured Burkholderiales bacterium
GAATAGGCGGTCTCGATCTGGTGCTCGATCTGGAAGCGCGAGAACAGGGGTACGTCGTCGCGATAAAGCTTCACGCGGTTGACGTTACACGGCATGACGTGGCTCATGAACTGCCGCGCCTGCTCGTAGATCTCCTCGGAGTCGATCAGGATCTCGCCGATTTCCTGGTGGAAGTAGTCGCGGATCGCGCGAATCACCAGGCTCGACTCCTGGTAGATCAGGAACGCCCCGCCTTGCTGCTTGGCCGCGTTCTCGATCGCGCGCCACAGCTGGAGCAGATAATTCAGGTCCCACTGCAGCTCATCGGGGGAGCGGCCGATGCCGGCGGTGCGGGCGATCACGCTCATGCCCGCGGGCACCTCCAGCTGGTCGAGCGTCTCGCGCAACTCGTTGCGGTCCTCGCCCTCGATGCGCCGCGAGATGCCGCCGCCGCGCGGATTGTTGGGCATCAGCACTAGGTAACGGCCGGCGAGGCTGATGTAGGTGGTGAGCGCAGCCCCCTTGGTGCCGCGCTCGTCCTTGTCCACCTGGACGATGAGCTCCTGGCCTTCTTTCAGGAGGTCCTGGACGCGGCCGCGGGCTTCGCCGTCCACCGGGACCGACGCGCGGGCGATCTCCTTGAACGGCAGGAAGCCGTGGCGCTCGCCGCCGTAATCGACGAACGCAGCCTCGAGGCTGGGCTCGAGGCGGGTGATGACGCCTTTGTAAATGCTGCCTTTACGCTGTTCCTTGCCGGCAGTCTCGATGTCGAGGTCGACGAGCTTCTGGCCGTCGACGATGGCGACCCGCAGCTCTTCGGGCTGGGTCGCGTTGAAAAGCATCCGCTTCATGAAGCTGTCTCCCGCGCTCGCCACACGGGGTCGACCAAACCGAGAGGGGCACCCAGGATAGGGCCGCCAGGACCACGGGACCGGTGAAGAACTCCAGCGTCAGTGGCGGGGAGTACATCTCAGCGTTCGTCCTGCTCGGGCAATGGAAGGATGTCTCGGGAATTTTCGGGGGCGACGGGAGCGACCGTCTTCGGACCTGTCGGTCCGGCCGGCGGCGCCTCCCAATCCCCCAGAAATTCCGCGTGCGTTGAGCGCGTCGCTAAACTAATGACTGCCGCTACTTGTCTGTGGCGAGCGGCATTGGCCAACGATTCTTGTCCCGTGACGACGACGTCAACGCTTTTCGGCCGGGCTCGGATGCGCCGGCGGGCCGCGCTTGCGATCGCGTCAGGAGCCCCCAAGTATAAGCAGAATGAAGGGTTTAGGCAAAACATCGGGGATCGTGGAGGAGATCGGCGAAGACGCCGAGGCGCAGCGCATCGACAATTTCCTGTTGCGCAGGCTGAAGGGGGTGCCCAAGAGCCACGTCTACCAGGTCCTGCGCACGGGGCAGGTCAGGGTCAACAGCCGCCGGGTCGGTCCCGATTATCGGTTGCAGGCCGGCGACCGGGTTCGGCTGCCGCCGTTGCGCCTGGCGGAGCGCCCGGCGCCCGCGCGGCCGGAGGCCGGCGCCGACCTGTGGCAGCGGGCGGTGTTCGAGGACGACGTGCTCGCCGTGATCGACAAGCCCGCGGGCGTGGCCTCCCACGGCGGCAGCGGCGTCGCGTTCGGCCTGATCGAGACGCTGCGGGCGAAGCGCCCGGAACTTCGCTACCTCGAGCTCGTGCACCGGCTGGACAAGGAAACCTCGGGGCTGATCATCGTCGCCAAGCGGCGGAGCGCGCTGACGGCCCTGCACGCGCAGCTGCGCGCCGGCAGCGTGGACAAGAGCTACCTCGCCCTGGTGCGCGGCGCCTGGCGGGAGCGGGACGCGGCCGTCTCGCTGCCGCTGCTCAAGCATCGCAATCAGGCCGGCGAGCGCTTCGTCAGCGTGCACCGGGAGGGCCAGACGGCGCAGACGGAATTCCGCGCCGAGCGGCGATTTCGCGGGTTCACGCTGGTGCGGGCGCGGCTGCTGACGGGGCGCACCCACCAGATTCGCGTTCATCTCGCGCACCTCGACCATCCGATCGCCGGTGACGAGAAATACGGCGACTTCGCCTGGAACCGGGATCTCGCGCGGGCGGGGCTCAAGCGCATGTTCCTGCACGCGCAGCGGCTGGCCTTCGACCATCCGCGCAGCGGGGACCGGCTCGAGCTGGAGGCGCCGTTGCCGGTCGAGCTGCAGCGTTTTCTGGCGACCCTGGCCGCGGACGGCGGCGGGGCGGCCGCGGGGCCGGGATGAGACGACGACAGTTCGACCTGGTGGTGTTCGACTGGGATGGCACGCTGATGGACTCGGCGGCCGCCATCGTCGCGGCTGTCCAGGGGGCCTGCATGGATCTCGGCCTCGACGTGCCCACCGAGGAAAAGGCCCGCTACATCATCGGCCTCGGGCTGGCCGACGCGATGCGCTACCTGTTGCCCGCGCTGCCGCCGGAGCGTTACGGCGCGCTGGTGGAGCGCTACCGCGAGCACTATCTCGTGCGCGACCAGACGCTCACCCTGTTCGAGGGCGCTGCCGATCTGGTCCGCGGGATGCACCACAGCGGCGTCCTGCTGGCAGTCGCCACCGGCAAGAGCCGCCGCGGACTCGACCGCGCGTTCGCGTTGACCGGTCTGGGCGCGTTCTTCCATGCGTCGCGCTGCGCCGACGAGTCGAAGTCCAAGCCGGATCCCGCCATGCTCCTCGAGATCATCGCGGAGCTCGGCGCCGACCCGGCGCGCACCCTGATGGTCGGGGACACCGTCCATGACCTGCAGATGGCGCGCGCCGCGGACGTCGATGCCGTTGCCATCACGCACGGCGCGCACCCAAGGGAGGCGCTGCTCGCCGCGGGCCCGCGCGCGTGCGTCGCCGGCCTCGACGAGCTCAGGGGCTGGCTGGAAACCCATGGCTGAAATGCCGGTCCGATGATGCCGGGGTGTTCGGGGCGGCGCGGCCCTATACTGTTGGATCGCGGATCAACGGGATCGCCGGCGAGGCCGGGACGGCGCTCCGCTCGGGCCGGATCCATTTCAACCAAACGGATGGCGTCATGGGCGAAACAGGCAACGACAACTGGGAACGCGGCGTGCTCGAGAAAGTCGCGCTTGCCAGCATTCGGGAGCAGCGCCGCGCGCGGCGATGGGGGATCTTTTTCAAGCTGCTCGGGTTCGGCTATCTCTTCCTGCTGCTCTTCCTGGCGCTCGGCTGGATCGGGCGCAGCGACATGGCGATTCCGGGCAAGCACACGGCCGTCGTCGAGCTGCGTGGCGTGATTGCCGAGGACGAGCAGGCCAGCGCCGAAAACGTCACGCGCGGGCTGCGCGAGGCGTTCAAGGACACGAACACGGCGGGCGTCATCCTGTTGAACACCAGCCCGGGCGGCAGTCCGGGGCAGTCCGGCT
>CAZGTK010000337.1:0-3349 GCA_964528415.1 uncultured Burkholderiales bacterium
GCCGAATGCGCGCGCCGTGGACGGCGCCACGGCGCTCGCCGGCGCGGTTGCCTACGGCGCCCGGGACAGCATCCGGGCGCTGGTGAAGGCGGGCGCCGACGTCAACGCGCCGGCGCGCGACGGCCTGCCGCCCATTTCGGTGGCCGCGCGCCGCGGCGACGCGCCGCTGGTGAAGGAGTTGCTGGACCTGGGCGCGAACCCCGACGCTCGCGGCGCGGAGGACGGCACCACGGCGCTGATGTGGGCCGCCAACCGCGGCCTCAAGCCGGTGGTGGACGCACTGCTCGCCGCCGGCGCGCGCACCGACGTCGTCGCCAAGGACGGCTGGACCGCGGCGGCGGCCGCGGAAACGGCCGGTCACGCGGACATCGCCGCCGCGATCCGGGCGGCGAAATAGCGGTCGCCGCGCCGTCCCGGCGCCGGGCGACGCCGCGCGGCGCTGGCCCTCAGCGGTACTCGGGATTCGGGTGGTCGAACCGGCAGCCCGCGTCCCATTCGGAGCGCTGGTTGCCGTGCGCGGGGATGCCCCCGGCGCCGCGGATCATGTGCGCCAGGTGCAGCAGGTTCCAGGTCATGAACGTCGTGTTGCGCTGGGTGAAGTCGTTCTGCGGGCCGCCCGAGCCGGGGTCGAGGTAGGACGGGCCGGGTCCGGCCTCGCCGATCCAGCCGGCGTCGGCCTGGGGCGGGATCACGTAGCCCAGGTGCTGCAGCGAATAGAGCACGTTCATTGCGCAGTGCTTGATGCCGTCCTCGTTGCCGGTGACGATGCAGCCGCCGACCCGCCCGTAGTAGACGTACTGGCCGCTGTCGTTGAGATCGGCGGAGGTCGAATAGAGCCGCTCGATCACGCGCGTGCACACGGACGACTTGTCGCCGAGCCAGATCGGCGTGCCGATCACGAGGATGTGGGCGGCGCGCACCTTTTCGTAGATGACCGGCCAGTCGTCGGCGTCCCAGCCGTGGTCGGTCATGTCGGGGTACACGCCCGGCGCGATGCGGTAGTCGACCGGCCGCAGCATGTCCACGGCGACGCCGTTCTTCTGCATGATGGCGCGCGCGACGTCCATCAGGCCTTCGGTGTGGGAGGGCTCCGGCGAGCGCTTGAGCGTGCAGTTGAGGAACAGCGCGCGCAGGCCGGTGAAGTCCCACAGACTGAAATCGCACAACGCCTGCTGCCTGTCGTTGAGCATCGCGTCCCCCCTTTGGCTCGCGTCCCGGCGCCTGCCGGCGGCCGGGTCCACGGCCTGCGCGGCCCGGCTTCTGGAAGGCCGCCGTCGCGACGCGCGGTCGCGCGACGGCCCTATTCCTCTTTTTAGCATGTCGCCGGAGGATTGCCGCGGCGAATCGCGCCGTCCGAAGAAAACGCCGGATTGTCCGGGACGCCGACCTCGGGCCCGGCGCCGCGGGTCAGAAGCGCCCGGTAAAGGTGATCCCCATGAGGGGAGCGGGGTCGAACTTCGTGCGCAGCAGTTCGCTGCCGGCCGCGTTGTCGAGCCGCAGCTCGCCGTCCAACAGGGCGCCGGCGTAAATATCGAGGCTGTAGCGCGGGCCGAAGTCGCGCCCGAAGTGAATGAAGGCGGCGACGCCGCGCTCCTCGCCGACGCCGCCGGGCGCGAGGCCGGCGTCGTCGAGGCGGAAGCGGTAGGCGCGGTACGCTCCGCCCGCGCCGACGATCCAGTTGTTGTCGAAGCGGTAGCGCAGTTCCAGTCCGGCCGGCCCGGTCGGGCCCGCGGCGAGCGGATTGGCCACGCTCCAGCGGTCGTTGAATTCCCAGTCGACGACGAGGTAGGGGAACGCGCGCGTTTCCTCGAGCGCGTCGTAGACGCCGACGCCGAGACCGATGCGGCGCCGTACGGCGAACTGCTTGGACACCGTCAGCATCGCTCCCCACGACAGGGCGTCGCTCCACGACGCGCCGTCCTCGCGGAAATAGTCGAACGACGGCACCGCCTCGGCGCTCCAGCCGTCGGCGCCCCGGTAGGAGATGGGTACGGAAAGACCCGCCCGCATGACGTTGTCCCACGGCACGGCCGGACCGAGCCCGGCGGCGCCGCGGAAGCGGTCGTCGAAGCGCCCGTAGCGCAGCCCGGGTCCCGCGCGCGTCACGGGCACGACCGCCGCCGCGCCGAGCGGGGCGGCCATCCCGGGCGGGCCATAACGCGTGCGGTCGTCGGAATCGACGCTGCCCTGCAGGACCGGCGAGACCTGCAGAACGCCGCGCACGCCGTCGGCCGCCGCGGGCAGCGGCAGCGCGACGGCGGCGAGCGCCAGCAGGCCGAGTGTTCGTTCGCGCATGGGCACCAGGGTCCGGGCACAGACGGTTTCAGTATAGGCAAATGTCCTGGGCCCGCTTGATTGGCGCAACTCGACAAATGCAAAAACATGTCACGCGATCGCGATCGGCCGGCTGATCGATCCGGTCGCGCCCTTGATCGCCAGCGGCAGCAGCACGAAAGCGAACTCGTGGACGCCGTCGCGCGAGAGCGGGTTCAGATCCATGCCTTCGTGGATGAAGATGCCGTGGCGCGTAATGAGCTCGTGATGCGCCGGGAACGCGAGCTTCGGGTCGGGGTTCGGCACGACCTCGCAGCCCCAGTTGTCCGCGCCCACCAGCGCGAGCTGCTTCGTTGAGATCCACTTCGCCACGTCCACGCCGATGCCGGGCTCGCCGTCGTTGTACCTGGCGTCGTCCTTGAGCCAGAGATCGCCCCAGCCGGTGCGGAAGAACACGGCGTCGCCGGGCCGGAAGCTCGCCTCGGCGATGCCCTGGCGCGCGAGGCACGCCCGCAGGTCGGCCAGGGAGATCTCCTCGCCCTTGTCGAGCATGCGCCCCTTCAGCGCCGCGACGTCGATCAGCACGCCGCGCGTGAAGAACGGCTTCACCTTTTCCATGCCGAGGCGGTTGAGGCCGTGCGTGCCGACCATCTCCTTCTGGGTGAAGCCGTTGTAGAAGCGCATTTCCATCGTGTCGCCGTCGCCGCCGACGGCGCAGCCGATGTGGCCGAGCCCGTCGAGGCAGGTGCCGACCTGGCCGATCTCGGTGGAGAGGAACTCGTCGTTCCAGACGATGCGGTTGGCGCCGAGCGGCCCGCCGGACGGGCTGCCGACGATGCGCAGCACGAAGTCGCGGTCGCCGAACATCGGCATCGACTCCTGCGCGACGCGGCCCATCTCGTAGATACGTCCGGTCCTGATCAGCGTGGCCGCCGCCAGCACCTTCTCCGGCGTGATCCAGTTCGACGCGCCGGCCTCGTCGTCCGGGCCCCAGCGCGACGGCCACCACGGCGCCCCGATCGGCGTCGCCGCCTGGGCGGCGGCCGGCGCCGCCGCCGCCGCGGGGATTGCCGCC
>CAZGTK010000338.1:0-3346 GCA_964528415.1 uncultured Burkholderiales bacterium
CTGAAAGTCGGCCAGCTCCTCCTTCGGCTTCTGCGGAAAGAGGTTGTAGGCAATGCGCACCGTGAGTTCGTCGTCGCGCGCCAGGCGCTCGATCACGGCGTAATCGTCCGGATAGTTCTGGAAACCGCCGCCGGCATCGATCACGGAGGTGACGCCGAGCCGGTTCAGCTCGCGCATGAAATGCCGCGTCGAGTTGAGCTGGTCGTCGAAGTCGAGCCTCGGCCCCATCGCCAGCGTGGTGTACAGAACGTAGGCGTTGGGCTTCGCGATCAGCATGCCGGTCGGGTTGCCCTGCTTGTCGCGCTCGATGACGCTTCCCGGCGGGTTCGGCGTCTCGCGCGTGTAACCGACGGCCCGCAGCGCGGCGGCGTTCAGCAGCGCGCGGTCGTAGAGCCGCAGGATGAACACCGGCGTGTCCGGAGCGGCCGCGTTGATCTCGGCCAGCGTCGGCATGCGCTTCTCGGCGAACTGGTACTCGGTGAATCCGCCCACCACCCGCACCCATTGCGGCGGCGGCGTGCGCTTCGCCTGCTCCCGCAGCATGCGCATGGCGTCCGCCAGCGACGGCACACCGTCCCAGCGCAGCTCCATGTTGTAGTTGAGTCCGCCGCGGATCGGGTGGGTGTGGGAGTCGATCAGGCCGGGGACCACGCGCCGGCCGCCAAGATCGATAACGGGCGCGCCAGGCGCCGCGCGTCGCATCACGTCCGCATCGCCGCCCACCGCGGCGATGCGGCCGTCCTCGATCGCCACCGCGGAGGCCTCCGGCCGTTTTGGGTCCACTGTGGTAATGCGCCCGTTCCTAAGGATCATCGCGTTCTCCTGTCGGTTGCTCCGCGCGCCACCGGCGGCGGGGAAGGCGGCGGCCGCCGCGGCAGCGGCGACCGTCTTGAGGAAGCCGCGCCGCCCCGAAGCACGCCGGTCATCCCACGCGCCGCTCATGACGGATCCGTCACCGCAGCAGCCAGTCTGCGCCAAGAAAGCCGAGCGTCATCGCCACCACCAGCAGCGCGCCGACGAGACGCGGCGGAGCCGGCAGCGGAATGTCGAGCATGCGGCAACCGACGCCGATCGCGAGACCGAGGCCGAGGCCGAGGCCGACGGCGGCTTCCATCGAGCCGGCCTTAGCCCGCGTCCCGCCGCTCAGCGACAGGGGCGCCCGAGGGGCCGCCGCACTGCGCCTCATGGCGGGCCGGGCGCCGCGCCAGCCAGCGATCGGCAGCGACGTAGCCCAGGGTCATCGCGACCACCAGCAGCGCACCCGTCAATGCCGGCGGCGCCGGGACCGGCACGCCCCCCCACCGGCAGAGCGCGCCGATCGCCAGGCCGAGCAGCAGCCCGAGCGCGACTTTCATCGCTCGGTCAGGCGGCTGCCGAGCCGGCTTCGCTCGCGTGCTCGCCCAGCGCCCACTTGGAGAAGCGGACCTGGATGCCGTAGGGCGTGTGCGCCTTGAGGATCTCCATCATGCCGTCGTAGGTTTCGCCGCGCGCCCAGTCCTGCTGCAGCTCGAAGGTGAACTGCAGCGACGTGATGGGCACGGCACCGGCCTGCACGAGCCGCTGCACCGCGCGCTCGTGGGCCTCCGGCGTGATGTCGCCGCAAGCGTCGGTGGGAACATAGATCTCGTAGCCGGCCTTGAGCATGTCCAGCGCCGGAAACATGACGCAGGCCTCGGTCCACAGCCCGGCGATGACGAACTTGCGGCGACCGGTCTTCTCCACTGCCGCGCGGAACCCGGCGTCGAGCCAGGAGTTGATCGACGTGCGGTCGATGATGGGCTGGTTCGGGAAGACGTCGGTGATTTCGGGCGACATCGGGCCGCTGAAGCTGTCCTTCGCCACCGTGGTGAGCACAACGGGCAGCTTGAACAGGCGCGCCGCCTTGGCAAGGATCTGGGTGTTGTGCAGGACGGTCAGGCGGTCGTGGGAATAGACGCCCTGGTACATCGCCGGCTGAAAATCGATCAGCGCCAGCGCGCAGTTCTGGGGACTCAACATCTCGTGGTAGGACATGGCGGGGCTCCTGGTGGCGGAAGAAAACCCCGCGAGCGGCAGGGTGTCGCCGCGCGGGACGTCGAAGCTCGAAGCGTAGAGACGAAGGCGCGCCGCGGGCTAGAACAAAATTGCTTCGCCCGGCTTGCAGCAGGACGCCGTGGCGAGTGCTAGCGCCGGCTCGCAGCGCCGCGCTGGAACTCGGCTGGCGTGACGCCGACGCGCCGACGGAAATGGCGCGAGAAATGGCTTTGGTCGGCAAAGCCGGTATCCAGGGCGACCTGGCCCGCCGGCAAGCCCGCACGTAACAGGCGCTTCGCGGCGGCGATGCGGATCGTCGTCTGGTAGGCGTGGGGCGGCAGGCCGGTCGCGGCGCGGAACACGCGCAGGAAGTGATAGCGGCTCAGGCCGGCCGCGAGCGCCAGATCGCCGAGAGTAACGTTCTCCGCCAGGCGGTCGTGCAGCACTTCGCGCGCGCGAAGCACGCCCTCGGGCCACACGAGCGGACCGGCGTCGGCGCCGCGCCGCCCGACCGCGTGTCGGGCGATCAAGTGCAACATCAGCTCTGCGAAGCGGGTCTCCACGGCCAGCAACGAGTCCTCGCGCTGGAATCCCCGATGGACCGAGTCCACCATCCGCGCCAGCGCGGGGTCCGAGTTCGTCATCCGCCGAAAGTGCACGGCGATCCCGCCGAGACCCAACGATCGCGCGACGTCGCCAATCACGTCGGCGGGTACGTAGAAGGCGCGGAAATCGCAAAGTTCGCCGGCGGGAACGGAAACGTCGTGGGCCACGCCAGGCTCCAGCAGCACGAGCTGCCCCGCCGCCACCACCTCGCCGGCCCCGCGCAGGCGCACTCGCGCTGCGCCGCCCGTGACGACGCCGATCTCGAACTCCTCGTGAAACTGGCGCGGCGCACTTTCGAACACGCGCCGGCCGAGGTGCAGCTCGAGGCCGTCGACGCCGCGCGGGCGCCACACGCGGATCTCCTGGTTCTCGATCGGCGGAGACTCGGGCATCGCCGCCTTAGTCGAAGCGGTACGCGTCCATCGCCAGGACGCCGTAGCTCGCGCTCGCGTGGATCCGGCGGCCGGCGCCGGCGGCGGCGCCGGCCGCCACGTGCAGCGGCAGCAGGTGCTCCTCGCTCGGGTGGCTGCGCGCCGCGTGCGGCGCAAGCCGGCGATACTGCGCCAGCGCCTCGCGATCGCCGCGCTCGACGGCCTGCGCCAGCCAGCGCGCGAAGTCGGCGGCGTAGTCTTCCAGCGCGTCTCCGGGCGCGTGGCCGCGGAACTCGCTCAGGTTGTGGGTGGCGCCGCCGCTGCCCAGGATCAGCACCCCCTCGTCGCGCAGCGGC
>CAZGTK010000339.1:0-3333 GCA_964528415.1 uncultured Burkholderiales bacterium
GCCTTCTTGCCGCCGGCGTTCATGGCGATGTTGCCGCCGATGCAGGAGGCGTCGGCCGAGGTCGGATCGCAGGCGAACACGAGGCCGGCGGCCTCGGCTGCGTTCATCGCGCGCCGCGTCACGACGCCCGCCTGGCAGACGAACGTGGGCACGTCGCGGTCGAGCCCGGGCAGCTTCACGTGCTCGACCTCGCCGAGGCGCTCGAGCTTCTCGGTGTTGATGACCGCCGCGCGCTTCGTGAGCGGCACGCCGCTGCCGGTGTAGCCGGTGCCGCCGCCGCGCGGGATGATGGTGAGCCCGAGCTCGATGCAGGCGCGCACCACCGGCGCCACTTCCTCCTCGGTGTCCGGGTGGATCACGACGAACGGGTGCTCGACGCGCCAGTCGGTGGCGTCGGTGACGTGGGACACGCGCGCCAGGCCGTCGAACTGGATGTTGTCGCGCCGCGTGACGCGGGCGAGACGGCGCAGCGCGCGGCGCCTGAGCTTCGCCGTCTCGTCGAACTCGCGCGCGAACGCGTCCACCGCGCGGTCGGCCGCGGCGAGCAGCGTCTTCACCTTGTCGCTGCCGGCGCGCCGCTCCTCGATCAGCTGCAGGCGGCGGCGCATCGCCTCGATCAGCGCGTTACGCCGTCCGCGGTTGGCGAGCAGGTCGTCCTGCAGATAGGGGTTGCGCGAGACCACCCACATGTCGCCCAGCACTTCGTAGAGCATGCGCGCCGAGCGGCCGGTCCGGCGCTCCGCGCGCAGCTCGTTGATGACCGCCCAGGCCGGCTCGCCCAGCAGGCGGATGACGATCTCGCGGTCGGAGAACGAGGTGTAGTTGTACGGGATTTCCCGCAGTCGGGCGGACATGGCCGGGGGATCGCAGTGGCTCGGGGGTAACGGCTTGGAAAGCCGGATTTCGGCGCGAGTTCCGGATTTTACCGCACTGCGGCAAGCGGCTCACCCACGCGCCGCGCAGGGTTGGCCGCTCACCCGGCCGCCGCCGCCACCACCAGGTAGCGCGCCAGCTTGCCCGCGGCCATGAACCCGGCCGACCACCAGGGGTTGACCCGCAGCCAGCCGGCGGCGACGCACAGCGCGTCGCCGACCACCGGCGCCCAGGCGAGCAGCAGGGCGGGGCTGCCGTGCCGCTGCACCCAGGCCACGGCCCGGTGCGACTGCTCGCGGTTCGGCAGCACCCGGCCGATCAGGTAAGAGGTCATGCCGCCCAGCGTGTTGCCGACGGTGGCGAGCGCGATCGCCGGCCACGCCAGGTGCGGATAGAGCTTGAGCGTGCCGAACAGCACGGCTTCCGAGCCGCCCGGCAGCAGGGTCGCGGCGAGGAAGCTGGAGACGAAGACGGCGGCGAGGCCGGTGGCGTCAGCGTCCACCGGCCGCCGGACGCCATCTTCTGGGGATCATGGCTTTACTCTAACATTGGCGCCGCTCCCGTCCCGCCCGGGGCGGGCCCTTTCTCTGAGGAGCAAGCATGGATCAGCAGGTCAAGGAAGAAGTGGAAAGCCTCTGCCCGGCGCCGGAGATGAGCCGGCGCGCCTTCGTCGCCGGCGTGCTGGCGTCCGGATTCGCGCTGGCGGTGCAGCCGGTCGCCGCGCAGACGGTGATCAAGACGGATTCGAAGGGCCTGGTGGACGGCGAGATCAGCATCCCGACCGCCGACGGCGCCATTCCCGGCTACCGCGCCATGCCCGACCACGGCGGACCGTTCCCGGTCATCCTGGTGGTGCAGGAGATCTTCGGCGTGCACGAGTACATCAAGGACACCTGCCGGCGGCTGGCCAAGCTGGGCTACCTGGCGATCGCGCCCGAGCTCTACTACCGGCAGGGCGACCCGACCAAGTACGCCGCGATTCCCGACATCATCAAGAACGTGGTGTCAAAGGTGCCGGACAAGCAGGTCATGGCGGACCTGGACGCCTGCGTTGCCTGGGCCGAGAACACGCGCTTCGGGGACACCCGGCGCCTCGGCGTCACCGGCTTCTGCTACGGCGGGCGCATCGTCTGGCTCTACACGGCGCACAACCCGAAGGTGAAGGCGGGCGTCGCCTGGTACGGGCGGCTCATCACCGACACGACGCCGAACCAGCCTTTCCACCCGATCGACGTCGCCGGCAAGCTCAACGCGCCGGTGCTGGGGCTTTACGGCGGCGCCGACCAGGGCATCCCGAACGACACGGTGGAGAAGATGCGCGCGGCGCTGAAGGCGGCGGGCAGCAAGTCCGAGATCGTGCTCTACCCGGGCATGCCGCACGCGTTCCACGCCGACTATCGGCCGAGCTACCGCAAGGAGGCGGCGGACGACGGCTGGAAGCGCATGCAGGCGTGGTTCAAGAAGCACGGCGTCGCCTGAACCGCGCGTCGGCCGGACGCGGAGACGGCGGCGCGTCCTGCGCCGCCGTCCTGCCTTTGAAGCCCGTTACTGGCCCTGGCCCAGCGAGTAGCCGGGCTCGCCGTCGAACGTGCAGAGGTGCTCGGTCTTGATGAAGTCGATGCCGGCGCCCGCGCAGCGCGCCAGCAGCCGCACCAGCGACGCGTGGTCGGTGGTGGTGCGGCCGTGGTTCACCATGAAGCGGCAGCGCCAGTGGTCGGTGCAGAACGTCTCCGGCAGGCCCTCCGGCCAGACCTTGACCCCGCGGTTGGTGATCATCTTCAGCTCGAACTCCTCGCCGGCGGCGCCGGCGAGCTCGCGGGCCAGCGAATCCGGGGCGCCGCGGTAGTTCACGAACACGTCGATGCCGACGATGTCCTTCTTCGCCGGCGCGCGCGGCGAAGGCTCCGCCACCGCGATGCCGGGCTGGTCGGCGCGGTAGCGCGCGGCTCGGAGCGTCGACGGCCGCTCGCCCAGGCGCGCGATGACCGCGTCGGCGAACTCCCGCGTGCCGGCCTTGGCGCGGCTCGCGCCCTCGCTCCAGATGTCGTAGGTGTGGATGCCGTCCTCGAGGGTTCTGAGCCAGGCGTTGTGCACCCGCTCGGCGGCCTCGCCCTGGCCGATGTGCACCAGCATCTGCACGCCGGCGAGCAGCAGGCCCGAGGGGTTGGCGACGTTCTGGCCGGCGCGCCGCTGCGCGCGGCCGGGGGACGCCTCGAACATGGCGCCGTGCTGGCCGAAGTTGGCGGCGCCGGCCACGCCCACCCAGCCCGCGATCAGGGCGGCGACGTCGGACAGGATGTCGCCGTACAGGTTCGGCATCACCACGACGTCGAACGCTTCCGGCGTGTCGGCCAGCTTGGCGGCGCCGATGTCGACGATCCAGTGCTCGCTCTCCAGGTCCGGGTACTCCCGCGCCACCTCGTCGAAGACGCGATGGAACAGGCCGTCGGTCAGCTTCAT
>CAZGTK010000340.1:0-3332 GCA_964528415.1 uncultured Burkholderiales bacterium
GGGCGACGGCGTGTTCATCACCACCACCGGCGTCGGCGTCGTGCACGACGGGGTCGACGTCTCGGGCGACCGGGCGCGACCCGGCGACGCGATCCTCGTCTCCGGCACGATGGGCGACCACGGCGTCGCGATCATGTCGCTGCGCGAGAACCTCGCCTTCGAGACCGCCATCGCGTCGGACACGGCGGCGCTGCACGACCTGGTGCGCGCGATGGTGAGCGCGGTTCCCGGCATCCGCGTGCTGCGCGATCCCACCCGCGGCGGCCTTGCCTCCACGCTGAACGAGATCGCGCGCCAGTCGAAGGTGGGCATGGAGATCCGCGAGGAGGCGGTGCCGGTGCGGCCGGAGGTGGACGCCGCGTGCGAGTTCCTGGGGCTCGATCCCCTCTACGTCGCCAACGAGGGCAAGCTGATCGCGATCTGCGCGCCGCAGGACGGCGACGCGCTGCTGGCCGCCATGCGCGCGCACCCGCGCGGGCGCGACGCCGCCCTCATCGGCCGCGTGACCGACGACCCCCACGGCTTCGTGCAGATGGTCACCGGCTTCGGCGGGCGGCGCAACGTCGACTGGCTGACCGGCGAGCAGCTGCCGCGAATCTGCTGACCGCGGAGACGCCGAGGCGCAACGGAATGAAACGGCATGTTCACCCCCAAGGACGCGAAGGACGGCAGCCATCCGTTCTCCCTTTGCGCCCCGCGCGCCCTTCGCGGCTCGATGATCCTGTTTGCGCCTCCGCGCCGCCGCGGTGAGGAGCTGCACGCATGCGCATCCTGTTCCTGACCCACAGCTTCAACAGCCTGACGCAGCGGCTCTACGTCGAGCTCACGCGCGACGGCCACGAGGTGTCGATCGAGTTCGACGTCAACGATGCCGTGAGCGAGGAAGCGGTGGCGCTGTACCGGCCGGACGTGGTCCTGGCGCCGTTTCTCAAGCGCGCGCTGCCGGAGTCGATCTGGGCGAGCCACGTTAGCCTCGTCGTCCACCCGGGGCCGCCGGGCGACCGCGGGCCGTCGTCGCTGGACTGGGCGATCACGGAGGGCGCGGCGCAGTGGGGCGTCACCGTGCTGCAGGCCGACGGCGAGTTCGACGCCGGCCCGGTGTGGGCGAGCGCGACATTCCCGATGCGGCCGGCCCGGAAGTCCAGCCTGTACCGCAACGAAGTCACCGACGCCGCCGTGCGCGCGGTGCGCGAGGCGCTGGCGCGCGTCGAGGGCGGCGTGTTCCGCCCGCAGCGGCTCGCGGCCGACGACCCGCGCATCCGGGTGCGTCCGCCGATGCGCCAGGTCGACCGCGCCATCGACTGGTCGCGCGATGCCACCGACACCGTGCTCATGAAGCTGCGCGCGGCCGACTCGCACCCCGGCGTGCTGGACGCGCTCCTCGGGCGGCCGTTCTACCTCTACGGCGGCCACGCCGAGCCGCGCATCGCCGGGACCCGCCCCGGCGAGCTGATTGCGCGCCGCGACGGCGCGATCCTGCGCGCGACGGCGGACGGCGCGGTGTGGATCACGCACCTGAAGGACGGCGGCGACGCGACGGCGTTCAAGCTGCCGGCGACGATGGCGCTGGGCGATCTGGCGCAGCGCATCCCCGAGGCCGACGCCGGGCCGCCGCTCGCCGCGCCGGCGGACGGGTGGCGCGAGATCACGTACGAGGAACGAAACGGCGTCGGCTACCTGGCGTTCGACTTCTACAACGGCGCGATGGGTCTCGAGCAGTGCCGCCGGCTGCAGGCGGCGATCGAGGCCGCCGCCGCGCGGCCGGTCGGCGTGCTCGTGCTGCTCGGCGGCGAGGACTTCTGGTCCAACGGCATCCACCTGAACCTGATCGAGGCCGCCGCCAGCCCGGCGGACGCATCGTGGGCGAGCATCAACGCGATCGACGACGTCGCGCGCGCGATCCTCGCCAACGAGCGGCAGACGACGATCGCCGCGCTGCGCGGCAACGCCGGCGCCGGCGGCATGTTCCTGGCGCTGGCCGCGGACCGCGTGGTCGCGCGCGATGGCGTGGTGCTCAATCCGCACTACAAGGGCATGGGCAACCTGTTCGGCTCGGAGTACTGGACCTACTCGCTGCCGCGCCGCGTGGGCTGGGAGCGCGCGCGCGCGATCACGCAAAACCGCCTGCCGCTGGACGCGGCGGCGGCGCGGGCGGCGGGGCTCGCCGACGACGTGCTCGACGGCGATCCGTCGCGCTTCGCCGCGCAGCTGGCGCGCTACGCCGAGCGCCTCGGCGCGGCGGCGGAGCTTCCCGCGCTGCTGGAGGCGAAGCGCGCGCGCCGCGCCGAGGAGGAGCGGGTCAAGCCGCTCGCGCGCTACCGCGAGGAGGAGCTCGAGCGCATGCGGCTCAACTTCTACGGCTTCGACCCGAGCTATCACGTGGCGCGCGCGAACTTCGTGCGCAAGGTGCCGCATTCGTGGACGCCGCGCCACCTGGCGCTGCACCGGCGGCTGGGCTACGCGCCGCCGCGGGAGCGCGCGGCATGAGCGCGCTGCCGCTGGTGCTGGTGGTGGACGACGAGCTGCGCTCGCAGGAGGCGCTGCGCCGGGCGCTCGAGGAGGAGTTCGAGGTCCTCACCGCCGGCAGCGCCGCGGAGGCTCGGCGCGTGCTCGAGCGCGAGACCGTGCAGGTCGTGCTTTGCGATCAGCGCATGCCCGGCATGACCGGCGTCGAGTTCCTCAGGGAGGCGCGCGGCAAGTGGCCCGACGCCGTGCGCATGATCGTCTCCGCCTACACCGACGTCGACGACATGATCGCCGGCATCAACGACGCCGGGATCTACCAGTTCGTGCTGAAGCCCTGGCACCCGGAGGCGCTGCTGCTCGCCGTGCGCGGCGCGGCGCGGATGCACGACCTGCAGCTGCAGACGCACGCCCTCAACCTGGAGCTGCGGACGGCCGAGCCGGTGCTGGCGCAGCAGGTCCGCGGCCGGCGCGCCGAGGCGCGGCGCCGGGGCCAGCTCGACCAGATCCGGCGCGTGCCCGGCAGCCCGATGGAGGAGCTGTGCGCGCTGGTGGAGGCGGTGGCCGGCTACGATCTGCCGATCCTCGTCACCGGCGAGTCCGGCACCGGCAAGGAGCTCCTCGCGCGCGCCATCCACTATCGCAGCGGCCGCGCCGAGCGCGCGTTCGTCGTCGAGAACTGCGCCGCGGTGCCCGACGAGCTGCTCGAGTCGGCGCTGTTCGGCCACAAGCGCGGCGCCTTCACCGGCGCCTACGACGACAAGGTCGGCCTGTTCCAGCAGGCCGACGGCGGCACCATCTTCCTCGACGAGGTGGGCGAAACCTCGCCCGCGTTCCAGGCCAAGCTGCTGCGCGTGCTGCAGGAAGGC
>CAZGTK010000341.1:0-3324 GCA_964528415.1 uncultured Burkholderiales bacterium
AGCAGGATGTCCTCGCGGCGCGCGCGCTCGTAGCGGCGCAACAGCAGGTAATCGCCGCAATCCCGTCCGGGCTCGCGCCCGGCCAGCACGCGAGCGAGTTCGCGCACGTCCTGGAAGCCGAGATTGACGCCTTGGCCGGCGAGCGGATGCACCGCGTGGGCAGCGTCGCCCACGAGCGCCACCCGGGGCGCCGCCAGGTTGTGCACCTTGATCAGGCGCAAGGGAAAGCCGCGCGCCGGCGAGTCGGGCTCGAGCCGGCCCATGAGCCCCGCCGAAGCCTCGGTCACGCGCTCCGCCAGCGCGGCGGCATCCAGCGCCTGCAGCTCCTGCGCCAGATCGTCCGCGGCGGACCAAACCATCGAGACGCGCTCGCCCGGCAGCGGCAGCAACGCAAGCACGCCGTCGCGCCGGAACCACTGGTGCGCCGTGCCGTGATGCGGCAGCTCGCAACGGAAGTGCGCGACGACCCCCTGCTGTCCGTAGTCGCGGCGCGAATCGGCGATCGCCGCGCGCTCGCGCACCCAGGAGTCCGCTCCGTCGGCGCCGACGACGAGGCGCGTGCGGATCGCCGCGCCGCCCTCGGTGGTCAGTTGCAGTCCATCGGCGGTCCAGGCCAGGTCCGCGGGCCGTTCCGGCCGCAGCACCTGCAGGTCGGCCTGCCCGGCGATCGTCTCCTCGAGCGCCGCGTGGATCGCGGACGCCTCGACGATCCAGGCCAGCTCCGCGCGGCCGGCGTCGAAGGCGCTGAAGGTAAGCTCCGCGCGCGGGTCGTCGCCGAACACGCGCATGCGCTCGACCGGGGCGATCCGGCTCGGGTCCAGCCGCTCCCAGGCGCCCAGCGCGGCAAGCAGCGCCTGGCTGCCCGGGCTGACGGCGTAGACGCGCGGATCGAACGGGCCGGTCGGCGCGGCGGGCGGGGCCGCGGCGTCGACGAGCACGACCTTCAGCCGGGCGCCCGCGAGCGCGCGCGCCGTCGCCGTGCCCACCAGAGCGCCCCCGACGATGACGACGTCGCATTCCATCGCCGGATTATACGGCGGGGGCGGCGACCGTCAGTTCAGCTTGAGCGCGCGCACGCAGACGCGCTCCTCGTCCATGGTCTTGGCGAGCAGCTTGGCACAGGAATAGACGGCGTCGATGTGCGGCGTCGGCGTCTCGGTCATGCGGCCCAGCTCGACGACCGCGCCGACCAGCGCGTCGATCTCGATCGCGCGGCCGCTCTCGACGTCCTGCAGCATCGAGGTCTTGTGCTTGCCGACCTTTTCCGCGCCGGCGATGCGCTTCTCCAGCGGCACGCGGAACTCGATGCCGAGCTTGTTGGCGATGGTCTGCGCCTCGGTCATCATCTTCGCCGCCAGGTCGCGCGTCAGCGGGAACTGGCAGATGTCCACGAGCGTCGAGTGCGTCAGCGCGCTGATCGGGTTGAACGTCAGGTTGCCCCACAGCTTGAGCCACATCTCGGAGCGGATGTTGGGCAGGATCGGGGACTTGAAGCCGGCCTTGATGAACAGCTCGCTCACCATCTTCACGCGCTCGCTCTCGCGGCCGTCCAGCTCGCCCACGGGGAAGCGGTCGCCCTCGATGTGCCGGATCACGCCCGGCTCGGCGATCTCGGTGGCCGGGTAGACGACGCAGCCGATCACGCGGTCGGCCTCGACGTTGGCGGCGATGGTTCCGCTCGGGTCGACGCTGGTGACCGGCTTGCCCTCCAGCGGGCCGCCGTGCTTGTGAAAGTACCACCAGGGGATGCCGTTCTGCGTCGTGACGACGATCGTCCCCTGCTTGAACAGGTGGCGCAGGTCGGCCGCCACCGGCTCGATCTGGTGCGACTTCATGCCCAGGATGACGATGTCGTGGGGCCCGGCTTCCTGCATGCTCGCCGTGGCGCGCACGTTCTTCGCCACGTGCTCGGTGCCGTCGTTCATCACCAGCTTGAGGCCGTTCTTGCGGATCGCCTCGAGATGGGCGCCGCGCGCGATGAGGGTCACGTCCTCCCCCGCGAGGGCGAGCTTGACGCCGAGATAACCGCCGATGGCGCCGGCGCCAACGATGCAGATGTTCATGTCCTGGTCCTCACGTTTGGCAAAAGCCCCGCCGGCCCTGCAACGGGCCTCGGCGGAGGCGAATCGGGAGCGGGCGTGGCGTCAGACGCGCCGCCGCAGCCGGCGGGCGCTGCAAGCAGCGCCCGGCCCGAAAGCCGCGGGCTCGGCAACTCCCCTTCTGGATTTCGGCTGGCTCGTCCGGATCGGGTAACCGCTGGCGCGCGGCCCGGACTCGCCCGCCGCGGCCCCTTTTGCCGCGGCGCACCATCTTATACCGAACAGGACGTTGCGTCGGGTGTCGAGCGCATTCCTGCGACGGTCAATGGGTCTTGCGGCAGTTTTCGGGAAATCCCGGTGCCGATAATTGACCGCGGTCAATTTTACTCCCGCGGAGCGTTCAAAAGTTCTTATCGGTGCGATAAGCGGCCTTATCCGGGACCTCGCCAACCGATTGATCTCACAGCATTCTTGACAGCGAAGCGGTATCGCTGGCAGAATTTCTGGCTCCCTCGCGTGGCGAATTAGCTCAGCGGTTAGAGCAGCGGAATCATAATCCGTTGGTCCGGGGTTCGAATCCCTGATTCGCCACCATTTCACTCCCGCCACCAGGCCGCGATTGCGACACGCTTTCCCGCCGTGCTATGTTAGCGCCATGCGCTTCGCACGCATCCTTTTGTTTGTTCTAGCGTTTTCGTCTGCTGGTGGGACCCTCGCGGGACGTACCCTGCCGGACGCCGGCAAGCTCGCGGAGATCTCGGGGTTCTACTATCCCGAGGTCGCCGTCGGCAGTTCCGTGTACCGGCTGTCGCCCGGCGCCAAGATCTTCGATCAGTGGAACCGCGTGGTCATGCCGCCGCGGCTGCCGGTCGGCGCGAGCGCGCTGTTTCTGCTCGACGGCAATGGAGAGATCGCCCGGGTCTGGCTGCTCACGCCGGAGGAGCTGGCGGCGGTGAAGCAGCGCGAGAAGCAGCGGCGCTAGCCGCTCCCGTGCCCACCGTGCCCGGCAAGGTCTACATCAAGACGTTCGGCTGCCAGATGAACGAGTACGACTCGGCCAAGATGGCCGACGTGCTCAGGTCGGCGGAGGGCCTCGAGCCCACCGACGACCCCGCCCAGGCCGACGTGATCCTGTTCAACACCTGCTCGGTGCGCGAAAAGGCGCAGGAGAAGGTGTTCGCCCACCTCGGTCGCTGGAAACATCTGAAGCGCGCGAAGCCCGGCCTGTTGATCGGCGTCGGCGGCTGCGTCGCCAGCCAGGAAGGCGGGAACATCGTCGCGCGGG
>CAZGTK010000342.1:0-3323 GCA_964528415.1 uncultured Burkholderiales bacterium
CGACCACCCACTCATCGACGCGGTCCGAGAGCAGCAGGACCTCGACGCCCTTGCGCCGGAACACCTCCAGGTGGGGACTGCTCTTCGCCGCCGCGAAACTGTCGGCGGTGAGGTAGTAGATCGCGCGCTGACCTTCCTTCATGCGCGAGACGTAATCCGCGAGCGAGGCGACTTCGGCGTTGGTGTCGGCGTGGGTCGAGGCAAAGCGCAGGAGCTTCGCGATGCGCTCGCGGCTGGCCGGGTCCTCGCCGACGCCCTCCTTGAGCACGCGTCCGAACTCGCGCCAAAACGTGGCGTATCTCTCGGGCGAGCCCTGCGCCAGCTCCTCGAGCAGTCCCAGCACCTTCTTCACCGAGCCGGCGCGGATCGCGTCGATGTCCTTCGAGTCCTGCAGGATCTCGCGCGACACGTTGAGCGGCAGGTCGCTGGAGTCGATGACGCCGCGCACGAAGCGCAGGTACTGGGGCATCAGCTGCTCGGCGTCGTCCATGATGAAGACCCGGCGCACGTAGAGCTTGATGCCGTGGCGGTGCTCCCGGTCCCACAGGTCGAACGGCGCCCGCGAGGGGATGTAGAGCAGCTGGGTGTACTCGGTCCGCCCCTCGACCCGCGCGTGCACGTGCGCGAGCGGCGGCTCGAAATCGTGCGCGACGTGCTTGTAGAACTCGTCGTACTGCTCCGGCGTGATCTCGCCCTTCGGCCGCGCCCACAGGGCGGACGCCGAGTTGACGGTCTCCCGCTCGTCGGAGATCACTTCCTTGCCGGCCGCCTGATCCCACGTTTCCTTCCGCATGCGGATCGGCAGCGTGATGTGGTCCGAGTACTTGCGCAGGATATGGCGTAGCCGCTGGCCGTTCAGCAGGTCGGCGTCGCCCTCGCGCAGGTGCAGCGTGACCTCGGTGCCGCGCCGCGGCCGCTCGACCATCTCCAGCGTGTAGTCGCCCTCGCCGGTGGACTCCCACTTGACCCCGTGCTCCGCCGCGAGGCCGGCACGCCGGGTCACCAGCGTGACCTTGTCGGCGACGATGAAGGCGGAGTAGAAGCCGACGCCGAACTGCCCGATCAGGTGCGCATCCCTGGCCTGGTCGCCCGTCAGCGACTCGAAGAACTGCCGCGTGCCCGACTTGGCGATCGTGCCGATGTGGTCGATGACTTCCTGGCGCGACATGCCGACGCCGTTGTCGCCGACGGTGACGGTGCGCGCCTGCGGATCGTAGCTGACGTCTATGGCGAGCTCGGCCTCGTCCTCGAACAAGGCAGGGTCGGCCAGCGCCTCGAACCGCAGCTTGTCGCAGGCGTCGGAAGCATTCGAAACGAGCTCGCGCAGAAAGATCTCCCGATTCGAATACAGCGAGTGGACCATCAGCTGCAGCAGCTGCTTGACCTCGGCCTGGAAGCCGAGCGTTTCCCTCGTGGCTGTCATTCGTTCCGCCCTCCCTTATGCTCATCGACGGGGCTTACCTGAGGCCCGCCCGGGCCCATTTCAAGGCCTCGACGGCCGGTTCTCCGGCCGGAATCGGCTCGTGTACTATTCGATTCACAAACAGGCCAGGGAGGTCAAAAAATGTCGCACCGCCGCTTGCTGTCTGCGCTGCTCGGCGCGGGGCTGCTCGCCGCTCTCGCCGCCGGCCCCGTGCGGGCGGACCAGGTGACCGTCGTCACCTCGTTCCCCAAGGAACTCACCGCCGCCTACAAGAAGGCGTTCGAAGCCAAGTACCCGGGCACGACGCTGGAGATCCTCAACAAGGGGACTTCGGCCGGGGTCGCCTACGTGCGCGAGGCGCCGGAGAGCAACAAGCCCGACGTCTTCTGGGTCTCGGCCCCGGACGCCTTCGAGGTGCTGGCCGGCGCCGGGCTGCTGGAGAAGCTGCCGCCGCTCAACCCGAAGGTCCCGGCCAAGGTCGGCAACTACCCCGTGAACGACCCCAAGGGCTTCTACCAGGGGCAGGCGCTGGCAGGTTACGGCCTCATGTGGAACACGCGCTATCTGAAGGCCAACAAGCTGCCGGCGCCCCGGGAGTGGACGGACCTCACGAAGCCGGTCTACTTCAGCCATGTCGCGATGTCGTCGCCGTCGCGCTCGGGCACCACGCACCTCACCATCGAGACCATCCTGCAGGCGGAGGGCTGGGACAAGGGCTGGAACACGGTGCTGCGCATCTCGGGCAACTGCGCGGCCATCACCGAGCGCAGTTTCGGGGTGCCGGACGGGGTGAACAACGGCCAGTACGGCATCGGGCTCGTGATCGACTTCTTCGGCCTCGCGTCGAAGGCCTCCGGCTTCCCGACCGACTTCGTCTACCCCTCGGAAACCGCCATCGTGCCGGCCAACATCGGCATGGTGAAGGGCGCCAAGAACCCCGCGGGCGCCAAGCGCTTCATGGAGTATGCGCTGTCCGAGGAAGGCCAGGAGATCCTGCTCGACGCGAAGATCAGCCGGCTGCCGGTCCTGCCCTCCGTCTACAAGAAGGCGCCCGCCGGCTACCCGAACCCTTACGGCGGCACCATCAAGGCCAAGGTCAATTTCGACTCCGATCTCTCGGAGTCGCGCTACTACCTCGTCAGCGCCCTGTTCGACCAGACCATCACCTTCCGCCACAAGGAGCTGAAGGCGGCCACCGAGGCCATCAACCAGGCCGCCGCGAAGCTGGCGAAGAAACCCAGCGCGGAGGGCGAGGCGCTGCTGCGGGAAGCGCGGCAGCTCGCCTACACGCCGCTCGTGACCAGGGAGCGGGCCGGCGAGAAGGAATTTCTCGAGGTCTTCAGCGCCACGGCCAAGGACGCGAAGAAGGCCAAGCGCATGACCCAGCTCGAGGAGTACTGGAGCTCGGAAGCGAAGAAAAACTACGCCAAGGCGGCGGCGCTGGCCGAGCAGGCGGCGGCGCTGGCCAAGTAGCCTTCATCGCCACGACTGGCGCGGGCGGCTGTCGCCCGCGCCGGAGAGCACCGCCTTGACCCGCGGGTACACCCTGACGCAGGCCGCGATCGGACTCGCGATCGCGCTGTTCCTCGCGATTTTTCTGGCGATCCCCGTGATCGCCGTCGTCTACACGGCGTTCACCACCGGCACGGGCGAGTTCACGCTCGCCAATTTCGTCGCCTTCTCCGAGCTCTCGCTGATGCGGGAGTCGTTCCTCAACAGCTTGTACGTGGCGGTGGCGACCGTGGTGTTCGCATCGATCATCGCGCTCCCGCTCGCGTACTTCACCGTGCGCTTCCGCTTCCGCGGCGCCATCCTGATCCAGACCCTGGGCGTGCTGCCGCTCATCATGCCGCCCTTCGTGGGCGCGGTGGCGCTGCAGCTCATCTTCGGGCGCAGCGGC
>CAZGTK010000343.1:0-3313 GCA_964528415.1 uncultured Burkholderiales bacterium
CGGTGGCGCGCTTCGGCTGCAGCGACTGCGGCTGCGCCTCGCACCTGCTGCACTTCGCCGACGCGCCGTCGGCGGCGACGCTGCGGCGGCGGCTGGCGGAAGCCGGTGGCGCGCCGCGGTGCCTGCGCGCGGAGCAGCTCGCGCTCTGGCTCGACGACGGCGCGCCAGCGCGCTGACCGGTCATCGGCGTAGAATGCGGGACTCCGAGCCCTGCCCTGCCATTGTCGATGATTCCGCTGCCCGACCTGCTGGTGTTCGCGTTCGCCGCGCTGATCCTGGTGCTGACGCCGGGCCCCAACATGATCTACCTGATCTCGCGCTCGATCTGCCAGGGCCCGCGCGCCGGCCTGGTGTCGCTCGCCGGCGTCGGCGCCGGCTTCGTCGTGCACATGCTGGCGGCGGCGCTGGGCCTCTCGGCCGTGTTCCTGGCGGCTCCGCTCGCCTACGACGCGCTGCGCGTCGGCGGCGCCCTGTACCTGCTGTGGCTGGCGTGGGACGCCGTGCGGCCCGGCGGCGCCTCGCCGTTCGCGCCGCGCGTCCTGCCGCCGGCCAGCGACCGGCGGCTGGTGCTCGCCGGCCTGTTCACCAGCATCCTCAACCCGAAGGTGGCGCTGTTCTACGTCGCGCTGTTCCCCCAGTTCGTCGATCCCGCGCGCGGCTCGGTGCTGCTGCAGAGCCTGATCCTGGGCGCGGTGCAGATCGCGATCAGCCTGACCGTGAACGCGCTGTTCACGCTTTCCGCGGGCGGCGTGGCGCGCTGGTTCACCGGCCACCCGCTGTGGCTTGCGTTTCAGCGCTGGGTGATGGGCGTCACGCTGGCGGCGCTGGCCGTGCGGCTGATCATGGAAGAACGCCGGCAGCCCTGAGCGCCGCCGGCCCACCGAACGAACGGGGAGGAAATCGCATGTCCATTGACGAGCGCCTGGCCGAACTCAAGCTCACGTTGCCCGAGATCGCGCCGCCCGGCGGCAACTACGAGCACGCCGTGCGCAGCGGCAACCTCTTGTTCCTCGCCGGCAAGGTGGCCAAGGGCCGCGGCAAGGTGGGCGCGGACGTCACCGTCGACGAGGCCTACCAGCACGCCCGCGACGTCGGACTGCAGCTGATCGCGGTGATGAAGAAGGAACTGGGATCGCTGGAGTACGTGGTGCGCATCGTCAAGGTGCTCGGCATGGTCAACGCCGCCCCCGGCTTCGAGGACCATCCGAAAGTCATCAACGGCTGCTCCGACCTCTTCGTCGACGTGTTCGGCGACCGCGGCCGCCACGCCCGCTCGGCGGTCGGCATGGGCTCGCTGCCGCGCCAGGTGACGGTCGAGATCGAGGCGATCGTCGAGTTCGAGCCGCTGCCCTGAGGGCCTATAATCCGATTCGGGCCGGCGCGCGCCGCGCCGGCGGCCAATCCCTACCGACAACCAAGCAACAACAGGAGCACGGCATGGCCAACGAGGGCTACCACGAGCCGATCGAGGAACTGTCCGACGAAACCCGCGACATGCACCGCGCCATCATCTCCCTGATGGAGGAGCTGGAGGCGGTGGACTGGTACAACCAGCGCGTCGACGCGTGCAAGGACAAGGAGCTCAAGCGCATTCTCGAGCACAACCGCGACGAGGAGAAGGAGCACGCGGCCATGGTGCTGGAGTGGATCCGCCGCCGGGACCCGAAGTTCGACCACGAGCTGAAGGATTTCCTGTTCACCGACAAGCCGCTGGCGCAGGGTCATCACGACCACTGAGACCCCGCGTTCCGGCGAGCTGCCCGCAGCCGCGCTGGCGGCGCTCGCGCGCGGCCGCAAGATCGAGGCGATCCGGATCGCGCGGGAAGCCCACGGGCTTGGCCTCAGGGAGGCCAAGGAGCTCGTCGAGGCGTGGGAGCGCGCGCATCCGTTGCCGCGCGTGACAGGTCCGCGCGAGGAAAGCGGGCTGCGCAGGGTCGTGCTGATCCTCGCGGTTGTCCTGGCGCTAGCGGCAATCTACGGCTGGCTCACCGGCGGCGCCGCGCGCTGACGGTTCGCGGGCGCAACCCCAACGGAGGGCTGAGAAATGCGCATTCCGGTTTTCGTCTCGGCACCTACCAGCCTGAACCCGCGCCAGGAGGCATCGCGGCGCATCATCCTGGACGAGCTGGAGAAATACGGGCTCGAGGAGCGGCGGCTCGGGGCATCCGACTATCCCACCGAGCTGCCGCTGAAGGAGGTCCTGGTGGTGGCGCGCCACTGTGCCGGCGGCGTCGTGCTGGGCTTCGAGCAGTTGCGGGTGGAATCCGGCGTGAGTAAGCCGGGCACGCCGAAGGAAGCGAAGCTTGCGGCGCCGCGCGCCCTGCCGACCGAGTGGAACCACCTGGAGGCGGGCATCCTGTTCGGCCTGCAGCTGCCGCTGCTGGTATTCCGCGAAGACGGCGTCTGGGGTGGGGTGTTCGATCCGGGCGTCACCGACGTCTTCGTCCACCGCATGCCCGCGGCGGACATGCCGGAGAGCGAGCGCCGGGCGCTTTCCGCGGTGTTCCTGAAGTGGCAATCGAAGGTGCGCGAGCGCTACTACGGCTGAGCTTGTGCTGCGAATGACACCGTGATGACCCTCTCGGAGGCACTGCAGGACCATCTCGCGCTGTCGCTCGCCAAGCAGGAGGCGCTGGCGGACTGGCTCGGCGAGCACAGCTTCGCCGTCGACGCCGCGGCCGGCACGGTCGACTTCGGCGGCGGCCGCGTGTTCCCGATGCAGATCCTCGGCTTCGAGTCCGAGGCCGACAACAGCTGGACCTGGGCGTGGGCCGAGGCGAGCCTGCCCGACGAGGTGACGCTGGATTCCGAGCGCCTGCGCGAGTTCGGCCAGCGCCACGAGCTGCGCCCGCTGACCGATCCGGTGCTGGCGCTCGCCGACGCCGGCGTGCACGCGCTGGCGCTGCTGGCCTCCGGCGTGTGCGGCGCGGACGCGTACTACCGCGGTCCCGCGACGGGCGGCGCCGTGTTCGTGCTGCTGCAGGAGACGCCGCTCGACCTCGACTTCATCCGCCGCCCGGAGCGCGTCGCCACGGTGCTCGCGCGCGCGGTGCAACTGTTCGACGTCGACCACCGCGCCGTCACGCGGGCGTGGATGCGCACGCTGGACCTGCAGATCGAGGCCAGCGAGCACCGGCTCGTCGGCAGCCGCAGCGATGAGCCCTACCTCGAGGTTTCCTTCGACGCGGAGGGCCGGATGCAGCGCATCGGCACCGCCAAGCGCGCCGACTAGAACCTATCTCATCATTCCGCGTGGCGGCGACCGCGGCGATTGGGTCCGAGAGCGAGGCGCCGACGACGACATTGGGTCATT
>CAZGTK010000344.1:0-3310 GCA_964528415.1 uncultured Burkholderiales bacterium
CTACGGGGCGACGTTCTTCATGCTGACGGGCTTCCACGGCTTCCACGTCACCATCGGCACGATCATGCTGACGGTGATCCTGTTTCGTTGCATGGCCGGCCACTTCCGCCCGGACCACCATTTCGCCTTCGAAGGCGTGTCGTGGTACTGGCACTTCGTCGACGTGGTCTGGCTGTTGCTGTTCGTCCTGGTCTACTGGCTGTGACGAACGTCTAGAACAGGAGAGGAGGAGGCTCCCCGCACGCACGGGGAGACAGGACTCGGCCGCACGTTACCGTGCGGCGTTTTTTTTTACAGGCCCTGCCTGGGCACCAGGCCGAAGTAATAGCTCGCCATCAGCAGGATGAACAGGACGACCGAGAGGCTGATGCGGATCGTCAGCGCCTTGACGGTGCGATCGGACTGGCCCTTGTCCTTCATGAGGAAGTAAAGGGCGGAGCCGAGGCTGGAGAGGATGACGACGAGAAACAGGATGACGAGAATCTTCATGGAACCGGAACTGCGCGGAAAAGGTCCAGTGTAGGGCAAGGGTTCCATGGCCGCCACCCCGATCGCCCCCCGTCTCCGCTTCCGCCCGCCGTTGTGGGCGACGCTGCTCACGCTGCTCGGCGTCGCGCTCACGCTGGCGGCGGGCTACTGGCAGCTCGACCGCGCGTCGCAGAAAACCGCGCTGCAGGCGGAGCTGGATCGGCGCGCGGCGGAGCCGGTCAGCAGCCTGCCGGCGTCTGCGGTGCCTGCGGACGCGCTGCTGCATCGTCGCGTCACGGTGACCGGGCGCTTCGCGCCGGCGCACACCATCTATCTCGACAACCGGATTCACGATGGCCGCGCCGGGTACCACGTGCTGACGCCGATCAGCATCGGCGGCGGCGCGCGCCACGTGCTGGTGAACCGCGGTTGGATCGCTGCCGGCGGCCGCCGCGATCAGCTCCCGGAGGTGGCGACGCCCGCCGGCGACGTGACCGTCGAGGGCGTCGTCGCCATCGCGACGCCGCGCGTGGTGGAACTCGCGCAGGAAACGGTCCAGGGGCGCGTCTGGCAGAACCTGCACTTCGACCGCTACCAGGCCGGCGTGCCGTTTCCGCTGCAGCCCTTCCTGCTGCTGCAGACGAACGACGCCGGCGATGGCCTCGTGCGCGACTGGCCGCGGCCGGATGCGCGCATCCGCGTCCACCTCGGCTACGCCGGGCAGTGGTTTCTTTTCTGTGCCTTGATCGTGGTGCTCTATGTCGTCCTCAACCTCCGCCGCCGACCGGCCTAAGCGCAGTCTGACTCCCCTGTGGCTGGTGGCGGCCGTGGCGGCGTTCCCGTTCGTCGGCTCCTTGGTGCTCTACCTGCTGGGCGGCTTCGACGGGCGCGTCAACTACGGCGATCTGATCGAGCCTTTCCCGGCGCCGCAGGAGACGCTGCGCCGCTTCGACGGCGAGCCGTTCCGGCTCGAGGATCTGCGCGGCCGGTGGGTCCTGCTGCAGGTGGACGCCGGCGCCTGCCCCGCTGACTGCCAGCAGCGCCTGTACCTGCAGCACCAGGTGTGGAAGCTGCAAGGCAAGAACATGCACCGCGTCGAGCGGGTCTGGCTGGTGGACGACGGGGTGCAGCCGGATGCCGCCCTGCTGCGGGGCGGCGAGGGGCTCGTCGCGGTCGACGCCCGCGGCGCCGCGCTGATCGGGCGTCTGCCCGCCGCGGCCGGTTCGGTGCGCGATCACGTCTACCTCGTCGACCCGCTCGGCAATGTCATGCTGCGTTTTCCGAAGGACCTCGACCCGGTGCGCATGAAGAAGGATCTCGGCCGGCTGCTGAAGGCTTCCCGGATCGGCTGATAGGGCCCCGGCGCTTCCGGCGGGCTCGCCGGCGATGCTAAAATCTCGGGCTGGTTCAACCCCCTCGCCGACCCGCGCCCGCGCTCCCGAACGATGGCCAGCCAGCTCGCCCTGCCCGCCGGCTCCCGGCTCCAGCAGTACTATCAGCTCACGAAGCCGCGGGTGGTGTCGCTCATCGTCTTCACCGCCGTGATCGGGATGTTCCTGGCGGTGCCCGGCGCGGTGCCCGTGCAGGCGTTCGTGTTCGGCACGATCGGCATCGCGCTCGTGGCGGGCGCGGCGGCCGCGGTCAATTGCCTGGTGGAGCAGAAGATCGACGGCATCATGGCCCGCACCCGCGGCCGCCCGCTGCCGCGCGGCCAGCTGACCTCGGCGCAGACGCTCGCATTCTCGGGCCTGATCGGCGGCGCCGGGCTGTGGCTGCTCTACAACCTGGTCAACCCGCTCACGATGTGGCTCACGCTCGCCACCTTCGTCGGCTACGCGGTGATCTACACGGTCGTGCTCAAGCACCTCACGCCGCAGAACATCGTGATCGGCGGCGCATCCGGCGCGATGCCGCCGGTGCTGGGCTGGGCCGCGGTGACGGGCGAGGTTTCCGCCGACGCGCTGCTGCTGTTCCTCATCATTTTTGCCTGGACGCCGCCGCACTTCTGGGCGCTGGCGCTGTATCGCAAGCACGAGTACGCCAAGGCCGGCGTCCCGATGCTGCCGGTCACTCACGGCGATCAGTTCACGCGCCTTTCGGTGCTGCTCTACACGGTGATCCTGGTGGCGGTGACGCTGATGCCGTTTGCCACGCAGATGAGCGGCTGGATCTATCTCGCCAGCGCGCTGGTCCTGGGCGGCATGTTCCTGCGCTACGCGATCGGCATCTACTTTGCCTACAGCGACGCGCTCGCGCGCAAGACCTTCCGCTTTTCGATCGTCTACCTCGCCGCGCTGTTCACGGCGCTGCTGGTGGATCACTACGTCCGCTTCTGAAGCGGGCGGGCCGCGCCGGAAAACAAAACGCCGACCCGCGGGTCGGCGTTTCTGCGTTGGACGGTGCTCAGGCGGCCGCGATCCGGTGCCGCATCTTCTGCAGCGCTTTCTGCTCGATCTGCCGGACGCGCTCCGCCGAGACGCCGAATTCCGCGGCGAGTTCGTGAAGCGTCGCCGTGTCGGTTTCGCGCAGCCAGCGCGCTTCGATGATGCGGCGGCTGCGCGGGTCCAGGCTCTCGAGGGCCTGCCGGAGCCCCTCGCGCCGCAGCCGCTCGGACTCCTCCGCCTCCAGCGCCTCGGCCGGACCCTGGCCGTCGTCGGCCAGGTAGGCGATCGGCGCCACCGCGCCGTCCCCGTCGTCCGCCGTCGGTTCGAGCGCGACGTCCTGTCCCGAAAGGCGGGTTTCCATCTCCACCACCTCCGCGGGCTTCACGCTCAGCGCCGCCGCCACTTCCTGCACCTGGCTGTGGCTCATGGGCCCCAGGTCCTGCTTCAGGCTGCGCAGG
>CAZGTK010000345.1:0-3294 GCA_964528415.1 uncultured Burkholderiales bacterium
GGAGATCATCACCGGCAGGCGGTTGCCGGTCTCCTCGAAATAGCGGTCGAGGGCGAACAGCGCCGCCTTGCAGTTCAGCGTGTCGAACACGGTCTCGACCATGATCAGGTGCGCGCCGCCGTCGGCGAGACCGCGGATCGCCTCGTCGTAGGCCGCCACCAGCTCGTCGAACGTGATGTTGCGGAAGCCGGGATCGTTGACGTCGGGCGAGATCGACGCGGTCTTGTTCATCGGCCCGAGGATGCCGCAGGCGAAGCGCGGCTTGTCCGGCGTCCTGGCGGTCCACTCGTCCGTCACCTCGCGCGCGAGCTTTGCCGCATCGCGGTTCAGCTCGTAGACGAGATCCTCCATGTGGTAGTCGGCCATGGACACGCGCGTCGAGTTGAAGGTGTTGGTCTCGACGATGTCGGCGCCCGCCTCCAGGTATTTCCAGTGGATCTCGCGGATGATCTGGGGCTGCGTGAGCGTGAGCAGGTCGTTGTTGCCCTTGAGGTCGTGCGGGAACTCGGCGAAGCGCGTGCCCCGGTAATCGGCCTCCTGGAGCCCGTAGCCCTGGATCATGGTGCCCATCGCCCCGTCGAGCAGCAGGATGCGCTCGGCCAGCAGCCTGGCGAGCAGTTCACGGGTATTGGCAGCGTTCATGGCGATGGACGGGCTCGGGAAAAAAAGGCCGCTAGTTTACCACGCGGAGCCGCGCCGGCCCGGCTATAATGTTGGTTTGATGAGACAATTTCCCTGACGCCCATGGACCACCTGACGCCCAAGGCCGCCTTCGAGTTTCTGCGGGATCACCCGGACGCGCTGTTCATCGACTGCCGCAGCGAGATGGAGTACCTGTTCGTCGGCCATCCGGCAGGGGCCTTGCACGTGTCGTGGAACGACGGCGCGGACTGGGAGGTGAACCCGCACTTCGTCGGCCAGGTGAAGCGGCTGGCGGGCACCGATCACGCCACGCGGCCCATCGTGCTCATCTGCCGCAGCGGCAACCGCTCGCAGGAGGCCGGCGAGGCGCTGGAGAAGGCCGGCTTCGTCAACGTCTTCAACGTCGTGCACGGCTTCGAAGGCGAACTCGACGACAAGCACCACCGCAGCACGAAGAACGGCTGGCGCAAGGAAGGGCTGCCGTGGGAGCAGTGCTGATTCCGCAGAGCCGGGGTCGGCAGCCGGGCCCCCGGGGCGCCGCGCCGCGGCGATGATCCCGCGACGGCCCGGCGCCGTCCGCTACGCCCGATCCATGCGCCGGTACTGAATCGCCTCGGCGACGTGCGCCGCAGCGATGTGCTGCGCCGCGGCCAGGTCGGCGATGGTGCGCGCGAGCTTCAGCACGCGATGGTAGGCGCGCGCCGACAGGTTGAGCCGGGCGATCGCCTGCTTGAGCAGCTGCGCGCCGGCGGCGTCGGTGGCACAGTGGCGGTCGATCTCCTTCACCGCCAGTCGCGCGTTGGGCCTGCCCTGGCGCGCCAGCTGCCGCGCGTACGCCCGATCCACGCGCCCGCGCACCGTCGCGCTCGGCTCGCCGTCGGGCTGCGCCAGCAGCGCGGCCTCGTCCACCGCCGGCACCTCGATCTGGATGTCGATGCGGTCCATCAGCGGGCCGGAGATTCTCGAGCGGTAGCGCGCCACCTGGTCCGGCGTGCAGCGGCAGCGCCCGTTGGGGTGGCCCAGGTAGCCGCACGGGCAGGGATTCATCGCCGCGACCAGCTGGAACTCGGCCGGGAAATCGGCCTGGCGCGCCGCGCGCGACACCGTGACCCGCCCCGACTCCAGCGGCTCGCGCAGCACTTCCAGCACCCTGCGGTCGAATTCGGGAAACTCGTCGAGGAACAGCACACCGTGCAGCGCCAGCGAGATCTCGCCGGGCCGCGGGTTGCTGCCGCCGCCGACGAGCGCCACGGCGGACGCGGTATGGTGCGGCGAGCGGAACGGCCGGCGGCGCCACGACGACAGCGCGAAGCCCTGGCTGCCGAGCGACTGCATCGCCGCCGCCTCCAGCGCCTGCTCGTCGGTCATCGGCGGCAGCAGGCTGGGCAGCCGTTGCGCCAGCATGGACTTGCCCGTGCCGGGCGGGCCCAGCATCAACAGCGAATGGGCGCCGGCCGCGGCGATCTCGAGCGCGCGCTTGGCGGGCGCCTGCCCGCGGACGTCGCGCAGGTCCGGATACGCAGGCTCCGCCGCGACGTCGGCCGCGCGCCCGCGCGGGAGCTCGCCGCGCCCGAGCACGAACGCGCAGACGTCGAGCAGCGTGCGGGCGCCGAGGACTTCGGAGCGATCCACCAGCGCGGCCTCGGCGGCGCTCGCCTCCGGCAGCACGAACGCGCGGCCGTCGCGGCTCGCGCGGTAGACCATCGCCAGCGCCCCGCGCACCGGGCGCAGCTCGCCCGTCAGCGCCAGTTCGCCGGCCCATTCATATAAGGAGAGCTTCTCGGCCGGCAGCTGGCCGGACGCGGCCAGGATGCCGAGCGCGATCGGCAGGTCGAAGCGTCCGCTTTCCTTGGGCAGATCCGCCGGCGCGAGGTTGACCGTGATGCGCCGGGCGGGAAACTCGAAGCGGCAGTTCTGCAGGGCGGCGCGCACCCGGTCCTTGGCTTCCTTCACCTCGGCCTCGGGCAGGCCGACGATGGTGAAACCCGGCAGGCCGTTGGCGAGGTGCGCCTCCACCGTCACCAGCGGCGCCTCGGTGCCGGCCAAGCCCCGGCTGTAGAGGACGGCGACGCTCATACCGCCGTCAACGCGTCACGGCCGCGGCCGGATGACCCGCGCGCCGCCGCCGCGCGCCGGACCGGTCAGTCCGCGCGCTTCCCGCCCTGCTCCAGCTCGGCCAGGCGCTGCTCGAGCTGCGCCAGCTTCTCGCGCGTGCGCGCGAGCACCGCCTGCTGCACGTCGAACTCCTCCCGCGTGACCAGATCCATGCGGGCGAAGAAGCTCGACATCAGCGCGCGGATGTTCTTCTCGACGTCCTTGGCCGGGCTTTGCGCCAGCACGTCGTTCATGCGCGCGGAAAACTCCTCGAACACCTGTCGGTTCACCATCGTCAGCCTCCTGCGGCCATCAACACCGTTGCAAATATCCCTCAGCTGTTGCGGGCACGCAACGCGGGACGACGCGCTGCGCGCGGAGCATGACACCCCCATGACACGGCGCACCCGTTCGGTGCGTGCGCCGGCGGCAACGCACCGCAACGGTGCGAGTTTTCCTGGACAGATCCGTCAATGTCATATAACTATTTGTTCTGTATTGGTTTTTTGAGTGGCACGGAATCTGCTGAAGGGGGGCGTGCTCATTTGGAAGCACCGT
>CAZGTK010000346.1:0-3282 GCA_964528415.1 uncultured Burkholderiales bacterium
AACACCGCGCCGGCGCCGCGCTGCTGGAAGAAGGCGTTGACGCGGAAGCGCGCGAGGTTGGGGATCTCGAACGAGAAGTCGCACTCGAGATTCTCCTCGTAGGTCTTGCGCTGCGAGTCGTTCATGATGTCGTAGATCATCCGGTGCACGTCCTTGTGCTCCATCGCCGGCAGGTTGATGCGGCGAACGTCGCCGTGCACGCGGATCATCGGCGGCAGCCCGGAGGACAGGTGAAGGTCCGAGGCCTTGTTCTTGACCGAAAACGCAAGCAGTTCCGCGATGTCCATTATAATTCCTTAAAATATTTTCTCGATTTCCGCTGTAACTCGCTGCCGCATAAGGAAATCTGAGGGGGAGCGCTGGAATTATGGGCACAATCGCCGAAGGCTTGCAAGCCGTGGCGGAGCGCATCCGACGAGCGGCCGAGGCCTCCGGAAGAGCGGCCAGCGACGTGCGCCTCGTCGCCGTGAGCAAGACGTTTCCGCCCGACGCGATCCGCGCCGCCTTCGACGCCGGCCAGCGCGCGTTCGGCGAGAACTACGTGCAGGAAGCCTTGGAGAAGATGGGCCAGCTCGCCGATCTCGACATCGAGTGGCATTTCATCGGCCCGATCCAGAGCAACAAGACCGCGGCGATCGCGCGTCGCTTCGACTGGGTCCACGGCATCGACCGCGAGCCCATCGCGCGCCGCCTCGCCGAGGCGCGGCCCGCCGAGCGCGGTCCCCTGCAGATCTGCGTGCAGGTCAACGTCGGCGGCGAGACCAGCAAGAGCGGGGTCAGTCCGGTGGCGGCCGCGTCGCTCGCCCACGCGGTCGCGAACCTGCCCGGCGTCCGGCTGCGCGGCCTGATGACGATCCCGCGCCCGAGCGCGAACCCCGCCGAGACCCGCGACCAGTTCCGCCGGCTGCGGGAACTGTGGGACGATCTGCGCTCGGACGGCCTCGAGCTCGATACGCTGTCGATGGGCATGTCGGACGATCTCGAACTGGCGATCGCCGAGGGCGCGACGCTGGTGCGGGTCGGCACCGCGGTCTTTGGCCCCCGGCTGCGCCGCCACGCGGCGCCCCACGCGACCCCCTAGGAACCGGACCATGCACATCACGTTCATCGGCGGCGGCAACATGGCGAGCGCCTTGATCGGCGGCCTCCTCGAGCGCGGCTTCCACCCCGACCAGGTGCGGGTGGTCGAGGTCGATGCCGCGGCCCGCGAACGCCTGGCGCGGCAGTTTCGCGTCGCCGCCACCGGCGAGACCGACATCGGCGGCAGCGACGTCGTGGTGCTGGCGGTCAAGCCGCAGCAGCTGCGCGAGGCCGCGGCGGCGCTGGCGCCGCGACTCGCCGGGCAGCTGGTGGTTTCGATCGCCGCCGGCGTGCGCGTCGCCGATCTGGCCGGCTGGCTCGGCGGCTATCGCCGCATCGTGCGCACCATGCCCAACACGCCCGCGCTGGTGCACGCCGGCGTGACCGGCCTCTACGCGCCGGTCGAAGTCGACGCCGACGAACGCGCGAAGGCCGAGCGGATCCTCGGCGCGGTGGGCCGGACCCTGTGGGTGGAGGACGAGGCGCGCGTCGACGGCGTCACCGCCGTCTCCGGCAGCGGGCCGGCGTACGTGTTCTACTTCATCGAGGCGCTGGAGCAGGCGGCGCGGGAGCTCGGCTTCGACGCCGGCGAAGCGCGGCTGCTGGCGATGGAAACGTTCCACGGCGCGGTTCTGCTGGCGCGCGCGAGCGCCGACGACCCGGCGACGCTGCGCGCGCGCGTCACCAGCAAGGGCGGTACCACCGAGCGGGCCGTGCGCGAGCTGGACGGCGCGGCGGTGAAGGCGAAGATCGTCGCCGCCGTGCGCGCGGCCGCCGAGCGCTCGCGCGAGCTGGGCGACGAGCTGGGCAAGGCGGGCTGACCGTGATCGGCAACGCGCTCGAGTTCCTGGTGCAGACCCTGTTCGGGCTGCTGGCGCTCGCCTTCCTGCTGCGCTTCTATCTTCAGCTCTTCCGCGCGCCGCCGCGCAACCCGCTGTCGCAGTTCCTCGCCGCCCTCACCAACTGGGCGGTGCTGCCCGCGCGCCGGGTGGTGCCGGGCCTCTGGGGCGCGGACCTGTCCTCGCTGGTGCTCGCCTGGCTGACGACGCTGGTGGAGCAGCTCGTCGTGCTGGGCCTGCGCGGCTACGCGCTGGGCGCGGCGGTCGGCGTGTCGATCATCGCGCTGGCGCTGCTCGCGGCGGTCCAGGTGCTGAAGCTCAGCATCTACGTCCTCATCGTCGCGGTGATCGCGCAGGCCATCCTGTCCTGGGTGAATCCTCACACGCCGGTGGCGCCCATCCTGAACTCGATGACGCGGCCCTTCCTGCGACCGTTCCAGCGCCGTATCCCGCTCGTAGGCGGCGTCGACCTGTCGCCGCTTGTCGTCCTGATCCTGTGCCAGCTGGCGCTGATGGTGCCGGTCGCCTGGCTTGAAGCCAGCGTGCTGCGGCTGCTCTGACGCCGTGCCGGCGGCCTGGTACCGCATCGAGGACGGCCAACGACTGATCCTCACGCTGCACGTCCAGCCCGGCGCGCGGCGCACCGAGGTCGTCGGTCCGCACGGCGACGCACTCAAGCTGCGGCTGGCCGCGCCGCCGCTGGAGGGAAAAGCCAACGCCGAGCTGATCCGCTTCCTGGCCGAGGCGCTCGGCGTCTCCCCGCGCGCGGTGACGCTGGTCGCCGGGAACGCCTCGCGTCGCAAGCGCGTGGCGGTCGCCGGCGCGGCGCGGCCCCCGCAGGCGCTGCTGGCCGGCGCGGGCGTCGAAGCCGGCGACGAACCGCAGAGGCGCGGAGGCGCGGAGAAATTGAAGAAGGTTTAACCGCCGAGGATACGAAGGACGCAAAGGGATCGCAGCGAGGCCCTGTACGGTTCCCTTTGCGTCCTTTGCGCCCTTCGCGGTTCAAGCTTTGGGTCTATTCTCCGCGCCTCTTCGTCTCCGCGTTGAAGAAGCCGACTGCCGCGCGCCGCGGCGCGGATCACATCAGCACGACGTCGTACTGCTCCTGGGTATAGAGCGATTCCACCTGCAGGCTCACCGGCTTGCCGATGAAGTCGCCGAGCTGGGCGAGGCTGTGGGACTCTTCGTCGAGGAAGAGGTCGATGACGGTCTGCGAGGCGAGGATGCGGAACTCGCGCGCGTCGAACTGCCGCGCCTCGCGCAGCAGCTCGCGCAGGATCTCGTAGCAGACGGTCTGCGCGGTCTTGATCTCGCCGCGGCCCTGGCAGGTCGGGCACGGCTGGCACAGGATGTGGGCGAGGCT
>CAZGTK010000347.1:0-3281 GCA_964528415.1 uncultured Burkholderiales bacterium
CGTCGTCGACCCGCAGCGCGGCGCCGGCGTCGATCGCGAGCCGCGTCGCCTCCTCGAAGTTGAACGTGTGCGGCCCGACCAGCACGGGCACGCCGACCGCGCACGCCTCGATCAGGTTCTGTCCCCCGAGCGGCAGCAAGCTGCCGCCGACGAAGGCGACGTCGGCCGCCGAGTAGTAGGCGAACAACTCGCCCATGCTGTCGCCGAGCACCACCGCCGCGTCGGCCGGCACCGGAACATCCGCCGAGCGCCGCTGATACCTGAGGCCCCGTCGCGCGAGCAGCTCGGCCACCGCGTCGAAGCGCTGCGGGTGCCGCGGCACCAGCACCAGCAGCGCGCCCGCCACGCCCAGCGCCGCGAACGCGTCCAGCACCCGCTCCTCCTCGCCCTCGCGCGTGCTGGCGGCGAGCCACACCGGACGATCGGCGCCGAACGCCTCGCGAAGCCGCCGGCCCAGGTCGAGCTGCGCCGGCGGCGGCGTGATGTCGAACTTGAGGTTGCCGGTCACCTCGACGTTGCGCGCGCCGACGGACGCGAGCCGTTGCGCGTCGCCGTCGGTCTGCGCCAGCACGCCGGCGAGCCCGCCGAACGCGTCGCGCGCCAGGGCGCCGAGCCGTCGATAGCCCCGCGCCGAGCGCTCCGACAGCCGCGCGTTCACCAGGTAGAGCGGCACGCCGGCGGCGCGGCAACCCCGGACCAGGTTGAACCAGACCTCCGTTTCCATCAGCAGCCCCAGCCGCGGGCGGAAGTGCCGCAGGAACCGCGCCACCGCGAACGGGTAGTCCCACGGCAGGTAGACGCGCATCACCGAGTCGCCGAAGAGCTGCTCGCCCGCGGCGCGACCGGTCGGCGTCATGTGCGTCATGACGATGGCGTGGTCCGGATGCCGCTCGCGCAGCGCCGCCACCAGCGGCGCCGCTGCGCGCGTTTCGCCGACGGAGACGGCGTGGATCCAGATCACCGGCCGCTCCGGCGCGGGCGGATAGCGGCCGAAGCGCTCGCCCACGTGCTGCAGGTACTCCGGCTGCTTGCGGGCGCGCCACGCCAGGCGCAGCGGCAGGAGCGGCAGGGCGATCCAGAGCAGCAACGTGTAGAGCGTGCGCACCTTCACGCACCCCCGGTGAGGCGACGCAGTGCGTCGAGCACGGCGTCCGCCGTCGGCGGCTGGCCCGCGGCGCCGAGGTTCACCGCCTGCGCCGCGTGCACGCCCGTCAATCCGGGCTCGGTGGCGCAGTAGACGCCGACCACGGGCCGTCCCAGCGCCGCCGCCAGGTGCGTGAGCCCGGTGTCCACGCCCGCCACGGCGACGCCGCCCGTCATCAGCGAGGCGAGATCGGCCAGCGACAGCGGCGGCGCCGCGACCGCGCCGGGAATGTCTTGCGCGAGCCGCTCGGCTCGGTCGCGCTCGACCCGGCTCCCGGCCGGCAGCACGCTCGCGAAACCGCGCTGCGCCAGCGCCCGGCCGAGGTCGATCCAGCGCGCCTCGGGCCACAGCTTGTCGTCGCGGCTGGTGGCCGTCAGCAGGACCGCGTACGGCCCGGACGGAAGCCAGTCGAACGTGCGTGATGGCGCGGCGATGCCGTAGTCGGCGTCCCCCGCCATCGCGTAGCCCGCGCAGCACGCCGCCAGCCGCCGGTTGCGCTCGACCGCGTGCAAGGCCCGATCGACGGCGCAGCGCCGCCCGTAGAAAAGCGAGGCCAGCGGCTCGCGCGCGCTGGCGCGGTCGTAGCCGCAGCGCGGACCGGTGGCGAGCCGCGCCAGCACGGCGCTCTTCACCAGCCCCTGCGTGTCGATGACGAAGTCATAGCGCTCCGCGGCCAGCGCCGCGCGCAGCGCGCAGATCTCGCGCCAGGTTGACCCGCTCCCGAGCGAGCGCCGCCAGCGCCTCACCGCCACCGGGATCACGCGCCTCACGGCAGGGTGAAGTCGCGGCACGTCGGCGAAGCCTTCCTCGACGATCCAGTCGATCGCGCAGCCCGGATGCGCCCGCGCCAGGTCGCTCGCCACCGGCAGGTTGTGGATGACGTCGCCCATGGAGGACGTCTTGACCAGCAGGATGCGCGGCGCCGTCATGGGAAGCGGAGGAAGCCCGGCCGAGGACGAAAGGCCATTAGCCTAGAATGAAAGGAGAGGCGGTGCCACGGCGGGAGTTTAACCGCGCCGCCGCCCCGCGCGGCGAACCCCGGTGTGCTGCGGCGCCGTCGGCGGGATCGAACCCGAGGAGGTGACACCATGATGACGACCCGGATCACGATCACCCTTCTGGCATTCGCCCTGGTGGCCGGCTGCTCCGGCCTGCCGGGGCCGCAGTACGGCGAGCAGGCCGCCCCGGTGGAAACCGCGGGCGTCCCCGAGACCGCACGCTACGGCAAGGTCGCCGCGCTCGAGACGATCAAGGTCGACAAGGAAGCCAAGTTCGGCGTCGGCACCGTGGTGGGCGCCGTCGCCGGCGGCCTCCTCGGCCACCAGTTCGGCGGCGGCTCCGGCAAGACGCTGCTCACCATTGGCGGCGCGCTGGCGGGCGCCGCGGCGGGGACGGCCGCCGAGAGCAAGCTGGACCAGAAGGATGCCCAGAAGGTCACCGTCGACATGCAGACCGGCGGCCGGCTGACCATCGTCCAGCCGCCGGATTCCCGGCTGAAGACCGGCATGCAGGTCCGGGTGACCGGCAGCGGCGAGACGGCGCGGGTGGTGCCCCGCTAGCCCCGCCGCGGGCGGGTCGGGCGCCCGGCCGCTGTGCGATAATTGCGCGTGCTCAGACCCTTACCCGCGCGCGCATGACCCGCCTTGCCGTCGTCGGCCTCGGCTACGTAGGCCTCCCCCTCGCCGTCGAGTTCGGCAAGCGCTACGACACCGTCGGCTACGACATCTCGCAGGAGAAAATCCTGCGCTACCGCGAGCGCGTGGATCCCGCCGGCGACATCCCGCAAGCCGAGATGCGCGCGGCGACCCGGCTCAGCTTCACCGACGATCCTGCGGCGCTCGCAGGCGCGGACATCTACATCGTCGCCGTGCCGACCCCGGTCAATCGCGCCCGCCGACCCGACTTCGGCCCGCTCAAGGAGGCGAGCCGCGCCATCGGCCAGCGGCTGAAGAAGGGCGCGCTGGTCATCTACGAGTCCACCGTCTTTCCCGGCGCCACCGAGGAGATCTGCGTGCCCGAGCTGGAGCGCCACTCGGGCCTCGCGTGGAAGCGCGACTTCAACGTCGGCTACTCGCCCGAGCGCATCAACCCCGGCGACCCGCAGCACTCGCTCGCCAGCGTGGTGAAGGTGGTCTCG
>CAZGTK010000348.1:0-1912 GCA_964528415.1 uncultured Burkholderiales bacterium
TGGCGCCGGGCAAGGACGCGCTCGACCTGTTGCGCGGCTGCTTTCCGGGCGGCTCCATCACCGGCGCGCCGAAGGTGCGCGCGATGGAGATCATCGAGGAGCTGGAGCCGCACCGGCGCGGCGTCTACTGCGGCGCCATCGGCTACGTCGGCTTCGACGGCGACATGGATCTCAACGTCGCGATCCGCACGCTGACGGTGTCCGCGGGCGAAGCGCGCTTCTACGCCGGCGGCGGCATCGTCGCCGACTCCGACCCCGCCGCCGAGTACCAGGAGACGCTGGACAAGGCGGCGGCGTTCTTCCGCGCGCTGGAGCGGCTCCGCGGCGACGGGGCGGCGGCGGGGTGAAGCGGGCGCACCGCATCGTCGTCGTCGGTGGCGGCGCGGGCGGGCTCGAGCTCGCCACGCGTCTCGGCGACACGCTCGGCAAGCGCGGCCGCGCCGCCGTGACGCTGGTGGACAAGGCGCAGACCCACCTGTGGAAGCCGCTGCTGCACGAGGTGGCGGCCGGCACCATGGACCTGGACGACCACGCGCTCGACTACGTCGCGCAGGCGCGCTGGCACCACTTCCGCTTCCAGCTCGGCGAGCTCGCCGGCATCGATCGCGCGCTGAAGCAGGTCCGCCTCGCCGCGGTGCCCGACGACGAGGGCGGGGTGCTGATTCCGCCGCGCACGCTGGACTACGACACGCTGGTGATCGCGGTGGGCAGCCGCACCAACGATTTCGGCACGCCCGGCGCGCGCGACAACGCGATCAGCCTCGACGAGCCGGCCGACGCCGAGCGCTTCCGCCGGCGCTTGGTGCGGGCCTGCGTGCGCGCCAACTATCAGCCGGAGCCGGTCGCGCCGCGGCAGCTCGACGTCGCCATCGTCGGCGCCGGCGCCACCGGCGTCGAGCTGGCGGCGGAGCTGCACAACAGCACGCGCGAGCTGGTGGCCTACGGGCTCGACCGCATCGACCCGGAGCGCGACGTGCGGCTCACCGTCATCGAGGCGGCGCCGCGCGTGCTGCCGGCGCTGCCGGAGCGGCTCTCCGACGCGACGCGGGAGCTGCTGGAGAAGATCGGCGTCACGGTGCTGACCGGCGAGCGCGTCACCGAGGTCGCGGCGGACGGCGTGCACACCGCCGGCGGGCGCTTCGTGCCGGCCGAGCTGACCGTGTGGGCAGCGGGCATCAAGGCGCCGGCGGTGCTGGCCGAGCTCGACGGGCTCGAGGTGAACCGCCTCAACCAGCTGATCGTCACCACGGCGCTGCAGACGACGCGGGACCCGGACATCTTCGCCTTCGGCGACTGCGCCTGCTGCCCGTGGACCGGCCAGCAGGGCTGCGTGCCGCCGCGCGCGCAGTCGGCGCACCAGCAGGCGAGCACGCTGGCGAAGACGCTCCGGCGCCGGCTCGACGGGCGGCCGCCGGTTGCGTACCGCTACCGCGACTTCGGCTCGCTGGTGTCGCTGGGCGAGTACAGCACGGTCGGCAACCTGATGGGCGCGCTGGTGGGCGGCAGCCTCTGGGTCGAGGGGCTGTTTGCCCGCTTCATGTACCGGTCGCTCTACACGATGCACCTGTACGCGCTGCACGGGTTCGTGAAAACGTCATTCGACACGCTCGCGCGGCTGATCACGCGCCGCACCGAGCCGCGCGTCAAGCTGCACTGACGGCGCGCATTCCAACGACAACCCCGGAGGAACGATGAGGCAATACCAGCTGCAGAAGGCGGGCGACGGCTACGCCCCGGTGATCACCGAGCAGCCGAAGCCGGCGCCCGACGCCGGCCAGGTGCTCGTGAAGATGAAGGCCTGGTCGCTCAACTACCGCGACCTGCTGGTGGCGGGCGGGCGCTACGGCGACAAGACGCCGGGCATCGTGCCGCTCTCGGACGGCGCCGGCGAGGTGGAAGCGGTGGGCGCGGG
>CAZGTK010000348.1:1922-3272 GCA_964528415.1 uncultured Burkholderiales bacterium
CGACCGCGTCGCCGGCTGCTTCTTCCAGACCTGGCTCGGCGGCCGTTTCGAGATGCGCCACCACGCCTCGGCGATGGGCGGCGACGCGCCCGGCGTGCTCGCCGAGTACGCGGTGCTGTCACAGGACGGCGTGGTGAAGCTGCCCGAGCACCTGTCGTTCGAGGAGGGCGCCTGCCTGCCCTGCGCGGGCCTCACCGCCTGGTGCGCGCTCACGCAACGCGGCGGGCTGCAAAGCGGCGACACGGTGCTGGCGCTGGGCACCGGCGGCGTGTCCGTGTTCGCGCTGCAGTTCGCGGTGGCCCACGGCGCGAAGGCGATCGTGACCTCGTCCAGCGACGACAAGCTCGCGCGCGCAAAGGCCATGGGCGCGTGGGAGACGGTCAACTACAAGACGACGCCGGATTGGGACAAGGCGGTGTGGAAGCTCACCGAGAAGCGCGGCGCCGACCACGTGGTGGAGGTGGGCGGCCCCGGCACGCTGGAGAAGTCGCTCGGGTGCGTCGCCGCCGGCGGGCACATCGCGCTGATCGGCGTGCTGACGGGCTTCGGCGCGCCGACCGGCAGCATCTTCCCGCTGGTGGCGAAGAACGCGCGCATGGACGGAATCTACGTCGGCCCGCGCGACGAGTTCGAGAAGATGAACGCGTACCTCGCGCAGCACTCGATCAGGCCCGTCGTCGACCGCGTGTTCGCGTTCGAGGACGCGGCCGCCGCCTACGATTACCAGAGGAGCGGCAGCCACTTCGGCAAGATCGTCGTCCGCCTGGCATGACCGCGCGGGTGAAACCATCGTCGGCATCGGCTGTCCCAGGAAACCAGCCTGAATTCGAGACCAAGGAGCGGCGCACATGGCGGTAGTGGAACTGACCAAGGACAACTTCGAAACGACGGTGAACGGCAATGACACCGTGATCATCGATTTCTGGGCGCCGTGGTGCGGCCCGTGCAAGGGCTTCGCGCCGGTGTTCGAGGCGGCGGCGGAGAAGCACCCGGACATCGTCTTCGCCAAGATCAACACCGACGAGGAGCAGGAGATCGCCGGCCATTTCGGCATCCGCTCGATCCCGACGCTGATGGTCTTCCGCGAGCAGGTGATCCTGTACGCCCAGCCGGGCGCGCTGCCGGCCTCGGCGCTGGAGAGCGTGATCGAGCAGACCCGGGCGCTCGACATGGCGAAGGTGCGCGAGGAGATCGCGCAGCAGGAGAGCGGCGGCAGCGCCTAGGTCACGGCGCGCCGAGCCGAAGCGCGGCGCGAAACGCGTCGTTGCCGGCGAGCCGCTCCTGGAACCACTTGAGCGCGCGGCCGCGGTGCGACGTGTTCTGGAACAACGAACTCGCGCACACCGCGAA
>CAZGTK010000349.1:0-3264 GCA_964528415.1 uncultured Burkholderiales bacterium
CGAGACGACGGCGTGCCGGCGGGCGCGGCTGCTGGCCTACTTCGGCGAGGAGCGCGGGCCCTGCGGCAACTGCGACAACTGCCTCGAGCCGCCCCGTACCTGGGACGCGACGGTCGCGGTGCAGAAGGCGCTCTCCTGCGTGTATCGCACCGGCCAGCGCTTCGGCGCGGGCCACGTGATCGACGTGCTCACGGGCAAGGACACCGAGCGCGTGCGCCATTGGGGGCACGACCAGCTGACGACGTTCGGTGTCGGCGCCGACGTTTCCGAAAAGGAATGGCGCGCCGTCTTCCGGCAGATGACGGCGTTGGGGCTCCTTGCCGTGGATCACGCCCACGGCGCCCTGACGCTCACGGAAGCGAGCCGCCCGGTGCTGAAGGGCGAGCAGGCCGTCGCCCTGCGCCGGCGCGCGGAGCCGGCCAAGGCGCCCGGGCCGCGCAGCCGCCGTATCGACGCGGAGCTGTCCGGCGACGAGCAGCGGTTGTGGGAGCGCCTGCGCGCGTGGCGCGCGCAGACCGCCAAGGCCCACGCCGTGCCGGCCTACGTGATCCTGCACGACGCCACGCTGCTGGAGATCGTGCGCAGCCGCCCGCGCAGCGCCGCCGACCTGCGCCGCGTCCCCGGCATCGGCGAGCGCAAGCTGGAGAACTACGGCGCGGCGCTGCTGGAGGTGGTGGGGGCGGAGTAGGATCGTTCGGTGCGAACGCGGCCGCCGCGGCCCGCATCGAGCCCCGGCGCCGCCTCAGCGGATGTCGGGGTTCCTCAGCGTGAGCAGCGCCTCGAGCACCTCGGCGCCCTCGGTGTTGCCGATGGGCGCGGGCTTCGGCGGCGCGGGCGTCGACCACAAGCTCTCCAGGAAACCCGCCACCGCGCTCGATTCGAGCTCCGCTCGATCGACGACGCGAACCCGGGTATTGGCCTGCAGCCACTCGATGAGGTATGGCGCCTCGGGCCAATCGGGGCGGTCGAGCGTGAGCACCGGCACGCCGGCGCACGCCGCTTCGACGAAGGTGCCGTAGCCGGGCTTGGTGATCGCCGCGTCGCAGGACGCGACGAGGTCGCCGAACGGCCAGCCCAGCGATTCGAACGCGACGGCGTCGGCCCGGCGCGAATTCCAGGCCGCCGGGACCAGCCATACCCGATCGTCGCGCCGCGGCCATCGCTCGATCGTGAGGCGGGTCGGGATGCCGCCCAGCGCGACCAGCACGACGCGGGTGGCCGCGTCGACGCCGAGCCGCTGCCGCAGCTCGGCGCGCCGCTCGCGGCCAAGGCGCGCCACCGGGCCGATCGCCGGGCCGTCGATCTCCGGCATCGGCATGCCCGGCGTGAGCTTCAGGAACACGCCGGCGCCGCGGTAGGCGTCCAGCATCTGCCCGAGGATCGCGTCCGCCCCCGGCAGGCGGCCGCAATAGCGTCGGTAGATTTCCGCCCAATGGAACGAGCCGAGCGCGGCGGCCGGGACGTTCGCGGCTTGCGCGGCTGCCAGCGACAGGTAACCCATCGCCGACACGACGAGGTCGGGTCGCAGGGCGCGGATCGCGGCGGCGTCGCCGGCCACCCGCGCGGGCCAGTCGGCGTGCAGCGCCGCGTAGGCGCGGGCCGTTTCGTCGGCGTCCACGCCGACCGCGTCGCGCATGACGGGCACGATGTCGCCGGTGCGCTCGATGCGCCGGAACGGTGCGGCCAGGTGCGCGGCCAGCACCCTCTCCGGCAGCGTGCTGCGCACGGTGAGTCGCAGCGCGGTCAGGTTCGCCCGCAGCGCGTTAACGACCGGCGCCGCCTGCGCCAGGTGGCCATAGCCGTGGGGGGAGATGTCGAGCAGCAGGTGCATGGTGGGCGCATTGTACGTGGCCGGCCCACGCGTTGGCCTGCGCGGCGTCCGGCGCTACACTGGCGTCCCGTTCCGTGCTGCTGCGGCGACGAACGCGTCGCCGCCGCGCGGTCCTTTTCCCCTTGCCCTCAGGGAGAGGGGGAAGAGGAGAGGGTCTGCGCCGCGACTTCCATTCGCGGGCGCCGCAACGATAGACGAGGGGACAACATGACGCAGGCGCCGCTCAAGGGCGTGAAGGTGATCGAGCTCGGCACGCTGATCGCGGGTCCGTTCTGCGGCCGGCTGCTGGCCGAGTTCGGCGCCGAGGTGGTCAAGATCGAGCCGCCCGGCGAGGGCGACCCGCTGCGCAAGTGGCGCAAGCTGCACGACGGCACGTCGCTGTGGTGGTACGCGCAGGGCCGCAACAAGAAATCGGTGACGGTGAATCTGCGGAGCCCCGAGGGGCAGGCGATCGTGCGCCGCCTGGCGCAGGACGCCGACATCGTCGTGGAGAACTTTCGTCCCGGCGCGATGGAGAAGTGGAACCTGGGCTGGGAGCAGCTCGCGGCGGCGAATCCTGGGCTGGTGATGGTGCGCATCTCGGGCTTCGGCCAGACCGGCCCGTACCGCGACCGGCCCGGCTTCGGCGCGATCGGCGAGTCGATGGGCGGGCTGCGCTACGTGACCGGCTTCCCCGACCAGCCGCCGGTGCGGGTCGGGGTTTCGATCGGCGACTCGATCGCGGCGCTGCACGGCGTGATCGGCGCGCTGATGGCGCTCCGGCACCGCGAGGTGAACGGCGGCAAGGGCCAGGTGGTGGACGAGGCGCTGTACGAGTCGGTGTTCAACCTGATGGAGAGCCTGCTGCCCGAGTACGACATGACCGGCTTCGTGCGCAACCGCAGCGGCTCGTCGCTGCCCGGCATCGTGCCGTCCAACACCTATCCCTGCCGCGACGGCAAGTACGTGGTGATCGGCGCCAACGCCGATTCGATCTTCAAGCGCATGATGAGCGCCATCGGCCGTCAGGATCTGGCCGACGACCCCGGGCTCAGGCACAACGACGGCCGCGTCGCCCACACCGAGCGCATCGAGACCGCGATCGCCGACTGGACCCGCGCGCACGATCTCGATCACGTGCTGGCCGTGCTGGAGAAGGCCGAGGTGCCGTCCGGGCGCATCTACGACATCGCCGACATCGTCGCCGACCCGCACTACCAGGCGCGCGCCATGTTCGAGGACGTCCGCCTGCCGGACGGCAAGCCGCTCAAGCTGCCCGCCATCGTGCCGAAGCTCGCCGCGACGCCGGGCGAGACCGAGTGGGTCGGCCCCGCGCTGGGGCAGCACACCGACGAGGTGCTCGAGGCGATCGGCTACGCCGCCGAGCAGCGCGCCGCGCTGCGGCAGGCCGGCGTCATCTGACGCGCGTCGCACATGGACACGTCCGGGAGGCG
>CAZGTK010000350.1:0-3263 GCA_964528415.1 uncultured Burkholderiales bacterium
GCGATCGGTGATGGGACACCGCGAATTCGTCATTCCGGCGTAGGCCGGAATCCAGAGGTTTAAAGCCTGGACCCCGGCATCCGCCGGGGTGACGGCGTGTCGGGGGGATGAGTCATGGGGTGATGCGTCACGGGCGAGCTCGTCATTCCGACGAAGCCTGCCCCGTACCGCGATACGGGGGCCGGAATCCAGGGGTTTAAAGCCTGGACCCCGGCATCCGCCGGGGTGACGGCGTGTCGATGGGTGATGGGCTACGACAACTTCGTCATTCCGGCGATCGGTGATGGGACACCGCGAATTCGTCATTCCGGCGTAGGCCGGAATCCAGGGGTTTAAAGCCTGGGACCCCGGCATCCGCCGGGGTGACGGCGGGTTCGTCATTCCGGCGCACGCCGGAATCCAGGGGCTTAAAGCCTGGGCCCCGGTATCCGCCGGGGCGACGGCGTGTCGATGGGTAATGGGTAATGGGTAAACGGTGATCGATAGGCGCGTCAGCGACAAGGGAGATTCGCCCTTGTCTCACGCATCAGCCACTCCCCATCGCCGATTGCTCATCGCCGACCACCCATCGCCCCTCGCCCATAACTCATCACCCATCCCCGATCTCCCATGACCGTCGTTCTGTACCACACCTGGTCGTCGATGCCGGCGCAGAGCGTGCGCCTGGCGCTGGCGTTCAAGGGCGTGCCGCACCGCGCCGAGCCGTTCGGGGCCGACGCCGACGCGCTGTTCTTCGAGCTGGGCATCGCCGTCGGGCCCCTCGTGCTGCGCCTCGACGGCGAGGCCCGTACGGACGCCGAGCAGATCCTCATGAACCTGGACCGCTGGTGCGGCGGCCGCGCGATTTTCGACGGCTGCGTTCCGCTCGAGAGCTGGAACGTGCTGCAGGCCTGGCGCAGCCGCAACGCGCCGCTGCTGGAACGCCTGACCGCACCGGCGCTGCCCGCCTTCGCCGACGTCGGCGGCGACGCCGGCAGCCTCGCGGCGTACAAGGCCGAGATCCGGCGCCGGTTCGGCGTCTCGGTCGAGGAGCTTTCCAACGACCGCTACGACGCGTACCGCCAGCTCGATCGAGTCGCCGACTTGAGGGGCCTCGCGCGGCGGCTCGCCAAGGAGCGCTGGTTCGTCTCGGGCGGGCCCACGGCCGCGGACTTCGCGCTGGCATGCGATCTGTTTCCGCTACAATTGCTCGACGGCGTTACCCTGCCGATCGATCTCATGTACTACATCCAGCGCGTGGAGACGGCCTGCCGTGCGAGTCCGCGCGAAGGCCTGCTGATTTCCGCCTGACGACGCACTGCCATGACCTTTGCCGAGCTGCTCACCTTCCTCGACGCGCACACCCCGTACGACCTGCTGGACGGCACCCCGGAGGAGACCCTCGCCAAGGCGCGCGCGGGCCGCCATCACAACCCGGTGGCGGGGGCCATTCTGCTGTCGCTGTTCGAGCGCAGCGGCGCGGCCGACCTGCATGCGCCGATCGAGCGCGCGCAGGCGGTGGCCGCGCTCGGGCCGATCCGGCTCGAGTACATGAAGGATGATGCGCCGGTCGAGGGCTTCCGCATGGTGGGGAAAATCGTCCACGGCATCGACAGCGCGTTCAACGACGAGGCGTTGCGGCTGAAGGGCAGCGCGTGAAGCGTCCGCCGGCGGCACGGGGAGAGGCACGGGCCCTCGACCGCGCAGACGCCGAGGTGCGGAGAACGCCAAGGGAAAATTCGGCGCTTACGAGGACTTGGGCGCCCGGCACGCCAATGCCAAGGCGTTCCGCCCGCCTGCGCCCCTTCTCCTGCGCCCCCGGCCGTACATGGCGGCCGGTCCCCTCCGAGCCTCTGCGCCTCCGCGGTTAGGACCCCGCCACCATGGAATGGCTGCTGGCCTACGTCGCGGTGGGCGCGTTCGTCGGCTTCTTCGCCGGCCTGCTCGGCATCGGCGGCGGCATGACGATGGTGCCGTTCCTGGTGTTCTTCTTCCAGCGCCAGGGCTTCCCGATCGAGCACATCGTGCACCTCGCGCTCGGCACGGCGATGGCGAGCATCCTGTTCACCGCCATCTCCAGCGTGCGCGCCCACCACCGCCGCAAGTCCGTGAACTGGCAGGTCGCGAAAGCGATGGCGCCGGGGGTCCTCATCGGCACCTTCGGCGGCGCACTGGTGGCGAGCGCTCTCTCGACCCGGGCGCTGACCCTTTTCTTCGCGGTGTTCGTCTACATCGCCGCGACGCAGCTGTTCGTCGGCATCAACCCGAAGCCGACGCGCCGGCTGCCGGGCCCGTGGGCGCTTGCCGGCGTCGGCGCCGGCATCGGCGCCGTCTCGAGCTGGGTCGCCGCGGGCGGCGCGATCATGACGATTCCTTTCCTGCTCTTCTGCAACGTGCCGCTGCTGACCGCGATCGGCACGTCCTCGGCGCTGGGCTTCCCGATCGCCGTCGCCGGCACCGTCGGGTACCTGATCACCGGCCTGTTCGAGAGCGGCCTGCCGGCCTGGAGCCTGGGCTTCGTCTACCTTCCTGCGTTGGCGGGCGTCGTGGTAGCCAGCGTCCTGACCGCGCCGATCGGGGCGGGCGTCGCGCACCGCATGCCGGTGGTGGCGCTGCGGCGAGTGTTCGCCGTCTTTCTCTACATCCTGGCGACGAAAATGCTCACCAACCTGTGGGCGTAACGGGTGATCCGGGGTTAACCCCTGGACCCCGGCATCCGCCGAGGTGACGGCGAACTCGTCATTCCGGCGCATGCCGGAATCCAGGAGTTTGGAGGCCTTTGAGGCCTGGATCCCGATGGGCGACGGTGCGAGTTCGTCATTCCGGCGCACGCCGGAATCCAGCGGTTTGGAGCCTGGACCCCGGCATGCGCCGGGGTGACGCCAGCTCGCGGGCGCGGCTGCACGAGCTGCCCCGCCTAGGAGGCTTTCGAGTACTGCTCCCTTAAGAGGTTCTTCTGCACCTTTCCCATGGTGTTGCGGGGCAGGTCGTCGACGAAGTGGACCCGCTTCGGCACCTTGTAGCCGGCGAGCTGGCTCTTGAGCTGCTGGATGAGCCCCTTCTCGCTGAGCGACGCGCCGCTCGCGTCACGGACCACCACCGCGGTCACCGCCTCGCCGAAGTCGGGGTGCGGCACGCCGATCACGGCGGATTCCTTCACGCCGGCCATCTCGTCGATCAAGAGCTCGATCTCCTTGGGATAGACGTTGTAGCCGCCGCTGATCACCAGATCCTTGGCGCGGCCGACGATGGCGACGTAGCCGTCCGGCCCGATCGTGCCGACG
>CAZGTK010000351.1:0-3243 GCA_964528415.1 uncultured Burkholderiales bacterium
CCGTGGCGGAGTTCGGGCTGGCGACTGCGGCGACTCTGACCGCGCCGGGCTAGGTCCGCGCGGCATCGACACGACGCCGCGCGACGGCGCGGCGATCTCGGCGACTCACAGGTAACTCAGCCACCAGGCGCTGCTGCGCGCCTTGAGGGCCGCGACCCAGCGGCAGAGCGGATACAGGAGCACGACGACGAGCACCCACACGGCATACGCGCCGGGCAGGGGCAGGCCATAGCCGGCAGGGTAGAAGATGAAGACGGTGAGGAGCTCGCTCGCCGGGAATCCCTGCAGGACGCCGAGCAGGACGCTGAGCGCGTGAATCAGATAGAAATGCGCGACGTAGAACGCGAACGGCACCCGACCGAACGTCACGAGGGCATTCTTCAGGGATCCGTGCATGCGATCGGCGAACGCGCATAACACCGCGGCGGGGCCGAGCGTCATCAACAGGTACTGCAGACTGGGCGGATATTTGGTCGTATTCAGGAAGTCGAGCACGGTGCGCAGCGCGCCGTCCGCCTGCACGGCCCAGTGATTTGGGTCGCCGTAGCTGTCCAGCGCGCGCAGGACCAGGAATCCCGCGGTCAGCGTCACGCCCCATCCGAGCAGCGCTGCGTTGCGCCGCTCGGCCGGCTGCTGGAAGAGCAGCGAGGCGCCGAAGCCGAGCAGCAGCACGCCAATCCACGGCGGCAGCGGATACGCAAAGACGATGAAGAACGGGCCGACGGCCTTCTCCATCGTGGCGTGCAGCGCGACCCACAAGGGCGCGTCGCCGCCGGGGAAATCCTGGGGGGACGGCCACATCGCATCGAGCAGGTTGTGCCCGATGACGATGACGATGCCCAGCACGAGGCAGAAGCGGCGGCCCAGGAACTGGCAGGCGCCCAGAACGATCAAGCTGCAGCCGATCGCCCAGAGGACCTGCAACAGCACGAAAGTGCGGCCCTGGAACTGCTCGATGCCCAGCGGCGCGAAGCTGATCGCCGTGGCGATGACGAACCATTCGACGAACAGCAGCCAAAGGCCGCGCGCAACGAGAAACCTCGCCAGCGCCGCGCGCGTCTTGCGGGCCGCCATGAGGCCGGCTCCGGTGCCGGCGAGAAACACGAACACGGGCGCGCAGAAGTGCGTGATCCAGCGCGTGAAGTACAGCGCCGGCGTCACGTTCGGATCGCTCATCACGTCGAGCCTCGCGCCGGCCATGAAGTAGTCGCGCGTGTGATCGAGCGCCATCAGCACGATGACCAGGCCGCGCAGCATGTCGATGGAGGAGAGGCGGTAGGCGCGTTGATCCTGAACGGCGTGCATGGAGGCGGACTCGCTTGCTCTTTCCCTTGACCGACGCGGGACGGTGCACCGTCCCCGCATCCACCCGGCGCGGTGGAACGCCAGGCGGCGTATCCTCCACGACCGGGCGCCGCGGGAGGGCCGCAGCCGGTGGCGCAGTATAGGCAACGGGGTGCCTTCCCATTTTCCGCTCGGGCGACCTCTCCTTCCGTCCGGGCGGCGCCCGGCGGCCGCTCACGTGGTCGAGGCGGACCCGGCGTTCCTGGTCATGGGCGATCCCGACGGATATGCGAAGGGGCCTGCTTCTTGGTCGATCGAGTCGTCGTTCATCTTCCCGGCCGCGGGCGTGGAGGAGCCGTGCAGGCGGTTGCGATCGCGGCGGCGCTCAGGGCTCGACGCCGCGGCGTTCGAGGGCGACGTGCACGACGCTCGCATACCAACCGAGCAGGGCAGGACGGTAGTCATACAGCCAGCGGCCGACCTCCACCCTCGTGCCGAACGGATCGCGCACGAACAGCGAATCACGGATCGCCAGCGCGGGGCCGCGGCGCACCGCCCGCCGCATCGGACGCGTACCGTCCTCCAGCAGACCGTTGGCCCGCAGCCGTGCGATGAGCGCAGGCATCCCCTGGCGGGTGGTGAACGAGATCGGATGCCCGAGCTCGTCGCCGCGCTCGGCGCCCCGCGAGCCGGGCCCGTGGGCGGCAATCTCCAGCGCGCCACAGCCCAGGTCGAAGCGGATATCGTCGGCGCGCTCGGCGCGCGGTCCGACGCCGAGCAGCGCGGCGTAGAAGCGCACCGCCTCGGCAAGGCGATCGCGTGGGACCAGCAGACGGGTGTTCCGTTCACAACGCAGCGTCGAGGTCACGAGGCAGCTCCGGCAGGATTGACTGCGGGCACTGTAGCGTGGATGCTGGAACCGGCACAGAATCAGCAAATGTGAAAATGAACCGGTACAGATAGCGATTTGTTCGATCTGTTCCGGTGACGTTGCCGGGCATCTGTCCCGGTCGAGGAGGGCGGGAATGGGGCGGCTCTACGACAAGATCGCGCGGCGGATGGCGGCGTACCTGGACAGAGGGGTGTACCGGCCCGGCGACCGCCTGCCGGGACTGCGCAGGCTTGCCGAGCAGTTCGACGTCAGCATGGCGACGATGATCGAGGCCTGTCGTCGCCTGGAGGACGCGGGGCGATTGGAGGCGCGCCCGCGCTCGGGCTACTTCGTGCGGGTGCCGTTACGGCGCGCCATCGCCGCGCCGGTGGAGTCGAGGCCGCCGCGGCGGCCGGCGTCGGTCACCGGCCAGGGACTCGCGCTGCACCTGTCGTGCGCCGGCAGCGAACCCGGCGTCGTGCCGCTCGGCGCCGCCGTGCCCGACGCCCGGTTCCTGCCGTCCACGGCGATCGCGCGCGCGTTGAGGGTCGCGGCGCGCAAGCTTGCCCATACCGCCCACGGTTATGCGTTGCCGCCCGGCAACCACGAGCTGCGCCGGCAGCTCGCGCGCAAAATGGCCGGCCTCGGCTGCGACGTGAGCCCCGACGAGGTGGTCATCACCAACGGCTGCCAGGAGGCCTTGCACCTCGCGTTGCGCGCCGTCACCCGCGCAGGTGACGTCGTGGCCGTGGAATCGCCCGTGTTCTACGGGCTGCTGCAGGTCCTGGACATGCTGGGATTGAAGGCTCTGGAAATCCCCACCGATCCCGAGGAAGGCGTCTCGCTGGAGGCGTTGCGACTCGCCGTCGAGCAGTGGCCCGTGCGCGCATGCGTCGTCATCGCGAACTACAGCAATCCGCTCGGCTACTGCATGCGCGATGCGCGCAAGCGCGAGCTCGTGTCGATGCTCGTCGCACGCGACATCCCGCTCATCGAAGACGACGTCTACGGGGATCTCGGTCACGGTCATCGCCGTCCCTCCGTGGCCAAGGCCTTCGACACCGCCTGGTCCGTGCTCTACTGCTCCT
>CAZGTK010000352.1:0-3242 GCA_964528415.1 uncultured Burkholderiales bacterium
CGTAGGGCTTGCAGCCTGGGAAGCCGCACTGGCCGCACTGCGTCTGCGGCAGGATCGCGTCGATTTTCGCCACCAGCGGGCTGCCCTCGACGCGGAACTTGAGGTTGGCGAAGCCGAGCACCGCGCCGAGCACCAGCGCGAGAGCGGCCATGACGAGCAGCGCGGTCAGCATCGGTGGCGTTCCGGTGGTGTCAACCGCAGAGACGCGAAGGCGTAGAGAAAAGCATCGATCGACACGCATGGATGCGGACGCAGATTCCTCGCCTCCTTCCGGCGAGCGTCGGGCTTAGGGCCTTGCACGGCGAAATTCTCTGCGCCTTCGCGCACTTGGCGTTCGCGTCTCATCGCGTAAGCCCCGAGAAGCCCATGAAGGCGAGGCTCATGAGGCCGGCCGTCACCATGGCGATGGCCGAGCCGCGGAAGGCCACGGGCACGTCGGCCGCCTCCAGCCGCTCGCGCATCGCCGCAAACAGCACCAGCACCAGCGAGAAGCCGAGCGCGCCGCCGAGCCCGAAGAACAACGACTCGACGAAGTCGTGGTTCTCCTGCACGTTCAGCAGCGGGATGCCGAGCACGGCGCAGTTGGTGGTGATGAGCGGCAGGTAGATGCCGAGCACCTGGTACAGGAGCGGGCTCGTCTTGCGCACGAACATCTCGGTGAACTGGACGATGGCGGCGATCACGACGATGAACGACAGCGTGCGCAGGTAGAAAAGGTCCGTGCCGAGCAGGTAGCGGTTGATCAGGTAGCTTGCGCCGGAGGCGAGCGTCAGCACGAACGCGGTGGCGAGACCCATGCCGATGGCGGTCTCCAGTTTCTTGGACACGCCCATGAACGGGCACAGCCCGAGGATCTTGGTGAGCACGATGTTGTTCACCAGGACCGTGCTGACGAGGATGAGGACGTAGGTTTCCATGGCCGCGGCCGCCGTGACCGAAAGTACCCTTACGCGGCGTCCAACAATCTGATCCGAATCAACAATTATCCGTTGGCCGGGGGTTCTGCCGCAACCGCGCCGGCGCCGCGGTCATGCGCCTCCGGCGGCCCGCGTGCGCTTGGCGACGGCGCGCACCAGGTCGGCGACCAGGTGCGGACCGCGGAAGATGAGCCCGGTGTAGACCTGCACCAGGCTCGCGCCGGCGTCGAGCTTCTCCACGGCGTCGGCGCCGCAGAGGATGCCGCCGACGCCGATCACCGGGATCTCGCCCCCCAGCGCCTGCCTGAGCTTGCGCACCATCTGCGTCGACAGCGCCTTCAGCGGCGCGCCGGACAGGCCGCCGGCCTCGTCGCCGTGCGGCAGGCCGGCCACGCCGGGGCGCGCGATCGTGGTGTTGGTCGCGATCACCGCGTCCACGCGGCTGCGGCGCAGCACGTCCGCGGTCGCCTGCAGGTCGGCGTCGTCGAGGTCGGGCGCCAGCTTGACGGCGAGCGGCGTGGCCTTGCCGTGGCGCTGCCGCAGCCGCTTCGCCTCGGCCTGCAGCGCGGCGAGCAGCGCGGCCATCGCCTCGGCGGCCTGCAGCGTGCGCAGGCCGGCGGTATTGGGCGAGGACACGTTGACCGCCACGTAGTCGGCGCGGGCGTAGACCTTCTTCAGGCAGGCGACGTAATCGTCGGCGGCGCGCTCGAGCGGCGTGTCGAAGTTCTTGCCGATGTTGATGCCGAGCACGCCGCGATAGCGCACGCGCTCCAGGTTGGCGAGCAGCGCGTCGACGCCGCCGTTGTTGAAGCCCATGCGGTTGATCACCGCCTCGGCCTGCGGCAGGCGGAACAGGCGCGGCTTCGGATTGCCCGGCTGCGGCCGCGGCGTCACGGTGCCGACTTCGATGAAGCCGAACCCGAGGGCGCCCAGCGCGTCGACGTGGGCGCCGTTCTTGTCCATGCCGGCGGCGAGGCCGACGGCGTTCGGGAACGTGAGCCCCATGACCTCCACCGGCGCGCCGGCCGGCGCGTGGAACAGCACGCGGTCGGCGCGGAAGCGGTGGGCCCAGTCGAGGGAGGCGAGCGTCAGGTCGTGGGCGGTTTCCGGATCGAGCGCGAACAGCGCCGGCCGCGCGAGGGAATACAGCATGCGCGGATTCTACCCGCTTCGCGCCGCTCGCCGCAGCCGGACAGGGCGACGCGGGGGATCAGGCGCGCGCCGGCCGCGGCGCGGGTCGCGCCTGCGCCAGCGGCTGCGGCAGCGCCGTCCAGACCGCCACGATCACGAGCCAGCAGATCAGGCCCGACCAGACGTTGTGCGACAGGAAATGGGCGCCTTGCATGACCCGCCCGAGCCCAAGCACCATGCCGCTCGCGATCCCGAGCGCGAGCGCCAGCGCGGCGAGGTCGCGGCGGCGCGGGTAGAACACGAAGTAGAAGGACATCAGCGCGAATCCGGTGGACGCGTGCCCGCCCGGAAAGCAGTGTCCCGGCCTGAGGCCTTCGGGGATCGCCCGAAGCAGGCCCTCGTAGGGCGCGAAGCCGCCGTAGATGTCCAGGTCCCACGGGCAGTGGCGGCTGAAGAGCAGCTTCAGGCTCGACACCGAGAGCGTAGAAAGGCCCATCGCCAGCGCCAGGAACAGCAGGGCGCGTCGGTGCGGAGCGAGCGGCGGCAGCACGAACGACAGCGCGTAGCCGGCCACGCACAGGGCGCCCAGCGTGCCGACGACGTACTTGGCCCAGTGGTGCATGACGACGTCGAGCAGCCACGCGTGCCGCAGCGGGAACGCGCGCGTCGCCGGGTCGTAGAAAACGTCCGACAGCGCCCGATCGATGCCGGCCGCATCGATCCCCCACAGCAGCGCGGCGACGGCCGCCACCGGCAGCAGCACGTGGGACGCCGCGAAACGCCACCCTTCCGCGGCGCCTCGCCCGAGGGCAAACGAGGTCACGGGTTCTGCGTGTAACGGTGGTGCTGGAACAGGGCGTAGGCGAGCTGGTAGACGCTGGCCGCGTCCTTGAGCGCCTCCGGGTCGACCGCGGCCGGCGTCTGCCGGTTGGCGGCCTTGTCGTACTGGTACGCGGCCACCTCGCGCTGGAAGCGCAGCTCGGTCAGGCGATCGCCACGGAGCATGGCGACGTCGCGGTTGTGGTTCATCAGCACGAAGCGCTCGGCATCCGGCGTTCTCAGGATGTCGCGGCCGAAGAAGCCGGTCTCGTACGAGAAGTTGAGCAGCCCGAGCACCGTCGGCGCGACGTCGAGCTGGCTCGCCAGCGCGTCGACTCGGCCCGGCTTGACATGTCCCGGCGCGTAGACCAGGAA
>CAZGTK010000353.1:0-3237 GCA_964528415.1 uncultured Burkholderiales bacterium
GTGGCTCGGCCGTGGCCGCCGGCGCGTCGGCGGGGCGCGCCGCCGCTGGCGGCTCCGCGGCGCTGTCGGAAGCCGGGCGACGCTTCGCGCTCGGCGCGATCAGCTGCGGGTCCACCTCGAGCTTGGGCAGACCGACGGGATCGGCCATGACCGGCGCGCAGAACATGGCGGCGATCGCCAGCGCCAGCGGTCGGTGCAGGAAGCGGTGCATCCGGGATTCGTCTTGTTCTGGGACCCTGTGCAAGCGCCGTGGCGGCGCGACCGTCGCGCCGGCCGCCGCGCCCTGCAACCCTCGGCGGCTCGCCGTGGCGCCTGCGTCCCGCGCTGGGGGCGCCGCCTGCCGGGAGTTGTCGTTCCTGCTGTTAAAATCTCACAAACACTGAGGCTCAGCAATGACTGGCGAGCGAGCGACGGATCGTGTAGGCGAGTTGACGTCATGGCTGTCCGCGCATTTCGGCGGCGCGCCGGTGGCGCTGACCCCGGCGTCGGCGGACGCGAGCTTTCGGCGCTACTTCCGCTTCGGTGCCGCAGGCCAGAGCTGGATCGCGATGGACGCGCCGCCGGACAAGGAGGACACCGAGCCCTTCGTCCGCGTCGCGCGGCTGATGGCCGACGCGGGGCTGCACGTCCCCATCGTGTACGCGCGCGACGCCGCCCGCGGCTTCCTGCTGCTGTCCGACCTGGGCTCGCGCACCTATCTGGAGGCGCTGGCGGAGTCGGACCCGGCTCCGCTGTTCGCGGACGCGACCGACGCGCTGATTCGCTGGCAGCTCGCCTCCCGCCCCGGCGTGCTGCCGCCCTACGACGAGGCGCTGCTGCGGCGCGAGCTGGACCTGTTTCCGGACTGGTACGTCGGGCGCCACCTCGAGCGCGAACTCGCCCCCGGCCAGCGCGAGGCCCTGGCCGGGATCTGCCGCCTGCTGATCGACAGCGCGCTGGCGCAGCCGCGCGTCTACGTGCACCGCGACTACATGCCGCGCAACCTCATGGTGAGCGAGCCGAATCCCGGCGTGCTCGATTTCCAGGACGCGGTGGAAGGACCCATCAGCTACGACGTCGTTTCGCTGTTCCGCGACGCGTTCGTCAGCTGGGACGAAGCCCAGGTCCTCGACTGGACGGTGCGCTACTGGGAGAAGGCGCGCCGCGCGGGGCTGCCGGTGGCGGCGGATTTCGCCGAGTTCTATCGTGCGTTCGAGTGGATGGGGCTGCAGCGCCACCTCAAGGTGCTCGGCATCTTCGCGCGGATCCGCTACCGCGACGGCAAGCCCCATTACCTCGGCGACACGCCGCGCTTCATCGCCTACGCGCACGCCTGCGCCGGCCGCTATCGCGAGCTGGCGCCGCTGGTGCGCCTGCTCGACGAGCTGGAGAACCGCGCGGTGCAGGTCGGGTACACGTTTTGAAAGCGATGATCCTTGCCGCCGGCCGCGGGGAGCGTCTGCGGCCGCTGACCGACGAGGTGCCCAAGCCGATGCTGGAGGTCGCCGGGCGGCCGCTGATCGAGTGGCACGTGCGGCGGCTCGCCGCCGCGGGCGTGCGCGAACTGGTGATCAACCACGCCCATCTGGGCGAGGCGATCGAGCGGCACCTGGGCGACGGTGCCCGCTTCGGCGTCGTCATTCGCTACTCGCGGGAGGGCGAAGCGCTGGAGACGGCGGGCGGCATCGCGCTGGCGCGGCCGCTGCTCGGCGAGGAACCGTTTCTGCTGGTGAACGCCGACGTTTACACCGATTTTCCGTTCGCGGGGCTGCCCGCGTCCGCGTCCGCGGTGGCGGCAGGCTCCGCCGACGCCTGCCTCGTGCTGGTGCCCAATCCGCCCCAGCATCCGCACGGCGACTTCGCGCTGGAGGGCGGCCGGGTGAAGCGCGAGGGATCGAGCCGGCTGACGTATGCAGGCATCGCGTTGATGCACCCGCGTTTGGTGGACGGCATCGCGCCCGGCCAGCGTGCCGCGCTCGGTCCCCGCCTGCACGCCGCCGCCGACGCAGGTCGGCTGCTCGGGCAGCGCTTCGACGGCCTGTGGCTGGACGTCGGCACGCTCGAGCGGCTCGAGCAGGCCCGGGCCGCGGCTGCGGCGGCGCACGCGCCGTGACGATGATGGACGCCGACCAGGTCCGCCGCGCCGTCGCCATCGACCCCGCCTGGGCGGCGGAGGCGCGCTCGGCCTGGCTCGCCCTGATGGATCTTTGCGTGTTCGGCGACGTCAAATCGTCGCGGCTCGGTGCGATGACGCGCGTGCGCAAGCGCGCCTTGGACGCGGGCGAGCGCCTGCGCTCGATGGCGGCGGCGCGCGATTGGATTCCGCACCCACGCGAGCAGCTCAAGAACGCGCTGGCTTCGGCGCTCAACCTGCGCGAGAGCCTGCAGAACCTCGGCGCGGCGGCGCGGGACGTCGACGGCGGCGCGGACCAGGCGGCGCTGGCGGAGGTGATCGGCCGCCTCGAGCGACTGGCGGCGGCGCTGGCGCCGCGCGAGAATGCATGGGCGGCGCTGCTCGATGCGCAGTATCGCGACGCCCGCGACGAGGCGGCGGAGCCCGCCGCGCGGAAGGACTGACATGGACAGGACGCCGATGGACACGACGCCTTACGTTGCGCGCCGCAACCGTCTCGCCGGCCGGCTGGACGGCGCCGTGGCGGTGATCGCGACGGCGCCGGAACGGCCGCGCAACCGCGACACGCTGCATCCGTTCCGTTTCGACAGTTATTTCTACTACCTCACCGGCTTCGACGAGCCGGAGGCGGTGCTGGTGCTGACGGGCGGCGCGTCGCCGCGCTCGATCCTGTTCTGCCGCTCCAAGGATCCGGACAAGGAGGTTTGGGACGGCTTTCGCTGGGGCCCGGACGCGGCGCGCGAGGCGTTCGGGTTCGATGAGGCGCGCCCGATTGCCGAGCTGGACGCGACGCTGCCGGACCTGCTCGCGGACCGGCCGGCGTTGTACTGCGCGGTCGGCGCCGACCCGGCATGGGACGCGCGCGTGATCGGCTGGATCAACGCGGTGCGCGCGCGCGCGCGCACCGGCGTCACGGCGCCGGAGGAGATCCGCGACGTGCGCGCCGTGCTGGACGAGATGCGCCTCGTCAAGGACGAGCACGAGCTCGCCGTCATGCGGCGCGCCGCGGCGATCTCCTGCGCGGCCCACCGGCGCGCAATGGCCTTCGCGCGGCCCGGCGTCTTCGAGTACGAAGTCGAGGCCGAACTCGTGCACGAGTTCCGCAGGCAGGGCGCGCAGGCGTT
>CAZGTK010000354.1:0-3229 GCA_964528415.1 uncultured Burkholderiales bacterium
GTGAAATGAGTGTAGGCCTCGTAGGCTAGACCGAAGTGGCCGACGTTGTCGGGACTGTAGACGGCCTGCCGCAGCGAGCGCAGCATCACGGTCTGCAGCAGCTGGGCGTCCGGCCGGTCCTTGATGCTGGCCAGCAGGCGCGCGTAATCCTTGGCGTGGGGCTCGTCGCCGCCGCCGAGCGTGAGGCCGAACTGGCGCAGGAAATCGCGCAGCGCGTCCAGCTTCTCCGGTGTCGGGCCCTCGTGGATGCGATAGAGCACGGGGTGCTCGTGCGACTCGAGGTAGTCGGAGGCGCAGACGTTGGCCGCCAGCATGCACTCCTCGATGATCCGATGGGCGTCGTTGCGTTCCTCGGGGACGATGCACTCGATCTTGCCGTGGTCGTCGAAGATCAGGCGCGTCTCGACCGTCTCGAAGTCAATCGCGCCGCGCTGGTGGCGCGCGGCGGCCAGCGCGCGGTACAGGCGCTCCAGCTCCCGCAGGTTCGGCAGCAGCCCGCCGAGCGCGGATGCCGCCGCGCCCGCCGGGTCGGCGAGCGCCGCCGCCACCTGGGTGTAGGTGAGCCGAGCGTGCGAGCGCATCACCGCCGGCGCAAACCGGTAACCGCGGATCTCGCCCTTGGGCGTGATGTCCATCTCGCAGGCCACGCACAGCCGCTCGACCTGCGGGTTGAGCGAGCACAGCCCGTTGGAGAGCTTCTCCGGCAGCATCGGAATCACCCGCCGCGGAAAGTACACCGAGTTGCCGCGGGCGCGGGCTTCGCCGTCCAGCGGATCGCCGTCCTTCACGTAGTGACTGACGTCGGCGATCGCAACCACCAACCGGAAACCTTTCCCCTTGGGCTCGCAGAAAACCGCGTCGTCGAAGTCGCGCGCCGTTTCGCCGTCAATGGTAACCAGCGGAACGCCGCGCAAATCGAGCCGGCCGCGGCGATCCGCGGCGCGTACGTCCCCGGGCAATTGCGCGGCCGCCTGCTCCGCCTCCTCGCCGAATGCGTGCGGCAGCCGATGCTTGCGCAGGGCGATCTCGATTTCCATGCCCGGGTCGGTCGCCTGCCCCAGCACCTCGGCCACCCGACCCACCGCCTGCGAGTGATCGGTGGGCTGCTCGAGAATCTCCACGACGATCACGTCGCCGGGCTGCGCGCCGAGGTCGCCGCCCGCAGGAATCAGGATGTCCTGGCTGATGCGCCGGTCCTCGGCCACCGCGTACCGCACGCCGCCGTCATTGTGCAGCTTCGCCACCACTTCGGCGTTGGCGCGCTCGATCACCTCGACGATGGCGGCTTCGCGGCGACCGCGGCGGTCGGCGCCCTTCTCGCGCACCATCACGCGGTCGCCGTGCAGCACCTTGTCCATCTCGCGCGGATTGAGGTAGAGGTCCTCGCCGCCCTCGTCGGGCACGAAGAAGCCGTAACCGTCGGGATGGCCCTCGACCAGGCCCTTGCGCAGGCCGATCTTGCCGGCGACGCAGATGGCGCCCTTGCGGTTGCGCAGAATCTGGCCATCGCGCTCCATTGCCGCGAGCCGCCGCGCGTAGGCCTCTTCCTCCTGCGCGCGAATGCCTATCAGTTCGGCCAGCCTTTCAGGCGCAAGCGGGACGCCTTCGTCCTCCAGCACCTGCAGGATCAGCTCGCGGCTCGGGATCGGGTGGTCGTACTTGCGCTTCTCCCGGCTAAGCGCGGGGTCCCGCGCCCGCAGGCTCTTGGGTTTCGTTGACAATGACAGGGTTTCCTTTAAAATTCGACGCTTGTCCGCGCCGGAGGTACCGTGCGGTCAGGCCCAGATGGCGGAATTGGTAGACGCACTAGGTTCAGGTCCTAGCGGGGGCAACCCCGTGGAGGTTCGAGTCCTCTTCTGGGCACCACCCCTTTTTATCTCCCCGAGTCGTTGACGCCGCTGCCTGCGGCGCGTCGTGGCGTGCGCGGCAGGTGCGGTTTCGCGCCGCGATTCAAATGCCGGCGTCGAACGGATGCCGCAGGACGATGGTCTCCTCGCGCTCGGGACCGGTGGAAACCAGGTCCACCGGAACTTCGCAGATCGCCTCGATGCGCTGCAGGTAGCGGCGCGCGTTGGCCGGCAGCGCATCCCACTTCTTGACGCCCACCGTGCTCTCGCTCCAGCCCGGAATCTCCTCGTAGACCGGCTGACATTCCGCGATCGCCTCGGCGCCCACGGGCAGCATGTCGTGCTCGGCGTCGCCGACGCGGTAGCCGACGCCGATGCGCAGGCTCTCGACGCCGTCCAGCACGTCCAGCTTGGTGATGCACAGGCCGGAGATGCCGTTGATCTGGATCGAGCGCTTGAGCGCCGCGCCGTCGAACCAGCCGCAGCGGCGCGGACGGCCCGTCGTGGCGCCGAACTCGTTGCCGCGCGTGGCGAGATGCCGGCCGGTCGCGTCGTCGAGCTCGGTCGGGAACGGGCCCGAGCCGACGCGCGTCGTGTAGGCCTTGGTGATGCCCAGCACGTAGTGCAGCATGCCGGGTCCCACGCCGCTGCCCGCCGCCGCCGCTCCAGCGACGCAGTTCGACGAGGTCACGAACGGGTAGGTGCCGTGATCGATATCGAGCAGCGTGCCCTGCGCGCCCTCGAACAGCAGGTTGGCGCCGTCGCGATGCGCCTCGTACAGCAGTCGCGGGACGTCGGCCACCAGCGGTTTGATGCGCTCCGCCAGCGCCAGCGTGCCGTCCACGGTCTCCTGGAAATCCACTGCGGGCGCCTGGAAATAATGCTGCAGGACGAAGTTGTGGTAGTCGAGGATCTCGCCCAGCTTGGCGGCGAAACGGTCCCGATGGAACAGGTCCTGCAGCCGCACCGCGCGGCGCGCGACCTTGTCCTCGTAGGCCGGCCCGATGCCGCGCCCGGTGGTGCCGATCTTGCCCTCGCCCTTCGCGGTCTCGCGCGCGCGGTCGAGCGCGACGTGGCACGGCAGGATCAGAGGACATGCTTCGCTGATGCGCAGCCGCGACGACACGTCGACGCCGGCGGCTTCCAGCATGTCGATCTCCTCGACCAGCGCCTGCGGCGAACACACCACGCCGTTACCGATGTAGCACTTCACGTCACGGCGCAGGATGCCCGCCGGAATAAGATGCAGGACGGTCTTCTGGTCGCCGATAACGAGCGTGTGGCCGGCGTTGTGGCCGCCCTGAAACCGCACCACGCCCTGGGCGTGGTCGGTCAGCCAGTCCACCAGCTTGCCCTTGCCCTCGTCGCCCCACTGGGCGCCC
>CAZGTK010000355.1:0-3225 GCA_964528415.1 uncultured Burkholderiales bacterium
AGGCCAGGCTCGCGCCCATGCCGCGCTCGGCCATGGCGAACACCGACACCGCGGCGCCCTCCGCCGCCAGCAGCTGCGCGAGCTCGCCGCTGCCCGGCCGCACGACGGCGACGACGCGGTCCACCGCCGGCGCCAGGGAGCGCAGCGCCGCCACCGCCATCGGCACGCCGCCCACCGGCGTCAGCAGCTTGCGCATGCCGAAGCGTCGCCCGGCGCCGGCCGCCAGCAGGACGCCGCTAACGGCAGGCATCGGCCGTCTCCGCCGTCGCCGCCGTCGCCGCGCGCGCCGGCGCGGCCCCGCGCAGCGCGGTCAACTCGGCGAGGATCGCCACGGCGATCTCGGGCGGCGTCCGGCTGCCGATGGCAAGCCCGACCGGGCCGTGCAGGCGGTCGATCTCGTGCTGCGCGAGGTCGAACTGCGCCAGCCGCTCGCGCCGCCGGGCGCTGGTGATGCGGCTGCCGAGCGCGCCGACGTAGAACGCGTTCGACTTCAGCGCCTCCAGCAGCGCGAGGTCGTCGAGCTTCGGATCGTGCGTGAGGGCGACGATGACCGTGCGCGCGTCCGGCTCCAGCTCGCGCACGGCGTCGTCCGGCATGCCCGGCAGCAGCCGCGCGCCGTCGACGCGCCAGCCGCGCGCGTACTCCTCGCGCGGATCGCACACCAGGACCTCGTAATCGAGCGCCTGGGCGAACTGCGCCAGAGAGCGCGACAGCTGGCCGGCGCCGACCAGCAGCATCCGCCAGCGCGGCCCGTAGACCGAGGTCAGCGCGCGGCCGTCGAACGCCAGCGCGTCGTCGCGCGTCACCTCCACCACGCGCGCCTCGCCGGTTGCCAGGTCCAGGCGCCGGCCGACGAGCCGGCGCCGCGCGATCGCCGCCACCACCGCCGCCAGCGACGCGACGTCGCGCACCGGCTCCACCACCAGCTCCAGCGTGCCGCCGCAGGGCAGCCCGTAGCGCCGCGCCTCCTCGCGCGTGACGCCGTAGCGCACCAACTCGGGCCGCGGCGGGAACGCCGCCGCGAGGCGCCGCATCAGGTCGTCCTCGACGCAGCCGCCCGAGACCGAGCCGCTCGGCGTGCCGTCGTCGGCGAGCGCCAGCAGCGCGCCGACCGGGCGCGGGCTCGAGCCCCAGGTGCGCACCACCGTCACCAGCGCGACGCGGCGTCCGGCGCGCAGCCGGTCGAGCGCGTCGCGCAGAACCTCGATGTCGGTCGATTCCATCACGCGCTCCTCAGGTCTGCGGGCTTCATCGGCAGGCGCTTAAGGCGCCTGCCGGTCGCCGCGAAGATCGCGTTGGCCACCGCCGGCGCGACCGGCGGCACGCCGGGCTCGCCGACGCCGGTGGGCTTTTCCGTGCTCGGCACGATGTGGACCTCGATCCGCGGCGTCTCGTCGATGCGCAGCACCGGATAGTCGTTGAAGTTGCTCTGCTGCACGCGCCCTTCCTCGAGCGTGATCTCGCCGTAGAGCGCGGCCGAGAGTCCGAACACGATGCCCGATTCCATCTGCGCCCTGACGATGTCCGGGTTCACCGCAATGCCGCAGTCCACCGCGCAGACGACGCGGTCGACGCGGAACGTGCCGTCCTCGCGCACGGTGACCTCCGCCACCTCGGCGACGAAGGAGTTGAACGATTCGTGCACGGCGATGCCGCGTCCGCTGCCCTTCGGCAGCGGCTTGCCCCAATCCCCCATCAGCGCCGCCAGCTCCAGCACGCCGCGATGACGCGGATGCCCGGCGAGCAGCTGCAGGCGGTAGTCCATCGGGTCCCGGCCGGCGGCGTGGGCCAGCATGTCGATCATGACTTCGGTGGAGAACGCGGTATGCGTGCTGCCGACGCTGCGCCACCACAGCACCGGCACGCCGGTCTGCGTCGTCGTGAGCTCCACGCGCAGGTTCGGCACGGCGTAGGGCAGCGTCGACGCGCCTTCCACCGAGGTCACGTCGACGCCGTCCCGGATCATGCCGGCGAACGGCGTCCCGGTCAGAATCGACTGGCCGACGATGCGCTGACGCCACGCCATCGGCGCGCCGCCGGGCGCGAGCCCGGCCTCGACGCGGTGCACGTAGAGCGGGCGGTAATAGCCGCCGCGGATGTCGTCCTCGCGGGTCCAGACCAGCCGGATCGGCGCGCCGAGCTGCCTGACGGCGACCGCCACCGACACCGCCTCGTTCACGTAGTCCGAGGTCGGGTTGGCATGGCGGCCGAAGCTGCCGCCCGCGAGCAGGGTGTGGATGCGCACCTTCTCCGGCGGCAGGCCGGTGATCTTCGCGGCGATCGCCTGGTCGAGCGTCTGCAGCTGCGAGCCCGCCCACACGTCGCAGCCGTCGGCGGCGAGCCGCACCACGCAGTTGAGCGGCTCCATCGGCGCGTGCGCGAGGTAGGGAAACTCGAACGTCGCCTCCAGCTTCCTCGCGGCGCCGGCGAGCGCCGCCGCCGCGTCGCCGTCGTTGCGCGCCACCGCGCCCGGCTGCGCCAGCAGGGCCCGGTACTCGCGGACGAGGTCGCTGCTGCCGCGCGTCTCGGCGCCGCTTTCGTCCCACGCGATCGCCAGCGCGTCGCGCGCCTTCTTCGCCGACCAGAAGTCGGCGGCGACGACCGCGACGCCCTGCGGGATCTGCACCACCGCCTTCACCCCCGGCATGGCGCCGGCTTTCGCCGCGTCGAACGACTTCACCCTGGCGCCGAACCGCGGCGCTCGCGCCACCACGGCGGTGAGCATCCCGGGCAGCCGGTGGTCGAGCGCGAAGAGCGCCGTGCCGTCGGACTTGGCGCGCGCGTCGGTGCGCGGCACGCCCTTGCCGATCAGTTTCCAGTCCTTCGGCTCCTTGAGCTTCACCTGCGCCGGCAACGGCATCGCCGCCGCCCTGGCCGACAGCGTGCCGTAGCTCGCCTTGCGGCCGGACGCGGCGTGGACGACGAACCCCTCGCGCGTCGTCAGCGTCGCGGGGCTCACCTGCCACCTCTCGGCGGCGGCCGCGACCAGCATCGCGCGCGCCTGCGCACCGGCCTGGCGCAGCTGGTCCCACGATCCTGCCAGGCTGGTGCTGCCGCCCGTGCCCTGCGCTGCGCCGCCCCACGCCAGGTTGCCGTAACGCTCGAGGTCTGCCGGCGCCGCCTCGACCCGGATCTTCGCCCAGTCGAGGTCCAGCTCCTCGGCCACCAGCGCCGGCAGCGCGGTGTAGACGCCCTGCCCCATCTCGAGGTGCTTGACGAGCACGG
>CAZGTK010000356.1:0-3216 GCA_964528415.1 uncultured Burkholderiales bacterium
TGCGGTTGCGTCCAGCGCGCGCGTTGCGATGGCATCGGCCTCCCGCTCCGCGGCGTCGCCGGGTTTGCTGACCGCGAGCTTCGCCGAACCGGCGCAGCGCGGGCAGCCGCCGCCGCAGGGACAGGCGCTTGCCCGACGGTCGACGTCGGCGGCGGCGCGCGCGCTCGCAGGCCGGGCAGCCGCCTTGGCTATCCTTGCCGGGGCGAGGGCTCGCTTTGCTCGCACGGGATGACTTGCGCTGGAGGTCGTTGCAAGGAAGGAGGCGCCTGCACCGTTCCGGCAGCGGGTCCTGCGCCGGGCGGCGTGCGGTGAAGACGCCCGCGACGCGTACGGCGAACGGCTGCATTCCTCATGTCGCGCCGGCCTCGGTTTCGAAGATCACGTCGGAGAAGGCTGTCGCCAGTTTCGGATCGTCGGCGCCTTCCGGGAGCCATCCCGTCTCGACGTCATGGCGCAGGCGGGTCCACACGGCGTCGACGCTGGTCCGGTTGCGCTCCCCCATTGCCGCGCTCCATGAAGCGAATGCCCGTGCGATGCGGAATTCGGCGTCTTGGCTGGCTCCCGGCCCCTGCGCAAGGTTCTGGTGCAGGTATCGCACGAGGCAGTCCCGAGCGAAGCGGGAAAGCATGCCGCCGCGAACGCTCTCCTCGCGGGCCAGCATTTCGAGCTGAATCGGAGCGACGTCGGCATCGAGCCCGGACGCCAGGACGCGGTAGGGCGCCGTCGGCGAGGCCTGCAGGTATGCCATGACGCTTTCGTAGCCCGATGCACGGAGGCGCTTCGCGACGTGCTCGCGCCATCCAGGGGCCCAGGGGTCGGACCTCACGGCGCGCCCCTCCAGCGAACCCACTGCGGTTCGATGCCGTACTCGACCATCAGTTCGCGCCCGATCGTTATGATCTCGTCCCGCACGAGAGGTCGTCCCATAAAGCGTTCCGCCTCGGTGAGTTCCGCCATGATGCGGCGATTCCACTCGCCGGGCCAAGTCCGACCGAGACGCCAGTCGCCGCCCCCGTGCAGCGCCTGGTGGTGCGCCTCCTCCAGCTCGACGCAGAAATCGTCGATATCGTCGAAGCCGCGCTGCTCGAAGAAGCGGCGGTGCTCCCGTGGGAATATGTGATGCTGTGGCCGCTCCGCCATCCCCGCGCGACGCCGCGTCGTTTCCCGGACTGCCTCGGTCTCGGGTCCTTCGCCCAGCAGCGATTCCAGGCTGGCATCCACGCTCATGGCGAGAGCGCCGGTCATTCCCGCGGCAGCGGCGGGCGAAGCGACGTCCACCGTAATCGCCGTGCCCGCTCCGGCCATCACGCGCCCGCCGGTCCCTGCCGTCGCCATGGCGAGACGCGGACCCGCCGTCTCGCTGATGGCGACCGTGACGCGCGGAAGGCTGCCGGCCCGCGCGGCGGCGACCTCGAACGTCGCGATCAGGGCGAGGATTTGACCGGTCAGCTCGCCGATCATGATCACTTGCCGGTCGGATGACGCCGTCTCGAAACGGCGCAGCCAGTTGTCTACCAGCTGACGCAGGGCAGCCGGCAGGTTCGCGATCGCGTCGAGCACGCCCTGGGCCCATTCGTCGAACCGCCTGCCGCCGTCAATGAAGCCGTAGAGGAAGAGCAGGAGACCCTGAATGATGCCGACCGCGAGCTGAACAAGGCCGACGATCATCTGCACGATCGCTTCGCCAAAGCCGACGACCAGGCCCACCACGGCGAAGATGAGCTGAATCAGTATCTCGGACACGGCCTCGACGCCGGTGATGATGCCGTTGGCGATCGTTCTCTGCGTTTCGTCCAACGTTGCCGCCCACGCTCGCAGGCGAGACACGCCGGCCCGCTGGGCGCTTCGCAGCCCGTCGATGAGGCCGCTGAACATCGATTCGCGGATCTCGTCCCAACTCGGCCACCGCTGAACATGGGTCGGCGCGCCGCGCTGGTGTTGCCAGACGTGCGCGAGCTCGTGTGCGATCAATCGTTGCCCCGAGGGGGTGGCCGGCCGGTACTGCCCGTCGCCGAAGTAGATGTCGTTGCCGAACGTAAATGCTCGCGCGTTGAATCCCGCCGCGAGGCGCGCGGCGTCGTTGCCCGCGTGGACGCGCACGGCACCGAACTGCTGGCCGAAGCGCGGCTCGAAAAGCTCGCGCAAGGACTCGGCCAGCGGCTGCCCGCCGCTGTCGGGCAGGCCCGCCGCGCGCTTCGCCGCGGGAGGCGCGCCGGCGCGTATGCCGCGTCCGGACGCAGGGGCCGTCACGGCGGGGGTCACCGCCGGGGCGTTGCCACGGACGGTCCCCGGAGGCTCGGAGGTTGCCAGGCGTTCGGCACGCGCGGCCTTGTCGGCTGGAACCGCGGGCCGTGGCGGAACGACAGCCGCTTCGGCGATACGGTCTGCCTGCCGCTCCAGTGCGTCGCCCGGCCCGCTGACCAGAACAGGCGAGTTGCCAGCGCAGCGTGGACAGCCGCCGCCGCACGCGCAAGGTGGCTTCGGCCCGCGGGGGACCGTCGTCGGCGTCGCCGGGGCATGAGAACGGGGACCCGCCGACGGCCCAGCGGTGCGCGCCGCCGCGCGGGACTGGTCGCGGTTTTGGGCCCGTGTCGTCGTCGATCGCACGGCTCACGCGTTGGCGAAAATCGTGCTGCGCTGGGCCGCGGTGAGGCTCTCGCCGGTGGCCGTGTTGGTCGGATGCATGAGATTGCCGGTGTCGGCGGGATGATCGCCCGAATCCAGCAGGACGTGGCCGATCTCGTGGGCCAGCGTGCGGGAGGCGCCGCTGTTGGTAACGGCGATCGTATTCACCGCGACGGTCGTACCGCCGCAGTAAGGCGGTGCGCTGTTCCCGCGCGCGCCGCTGCTCAGCGACACCACGTAGAACGCCTTGAGCTTGCTGCCGAGGGAAAAGGCCGCAACCGCCCCGTTGACGAGGTTGAGCTCCTCGGTTGTGGCCGGGCACGGACCGGAATCGAGGTCCGTATCGCCACCGAGCCAGCCGTCCGACTGGGTTCGGGTCGCGGTATTCACCCCGCTCGAGGTGAACTGCACACATGCCGGCGCGAAGACGCGGTTGGCAAAGCGCAGGTCAGCCGTCGGATTGCGGTTCGTGCCGCGCAGCTTGACGAAGTCGATGCTGACGGTCTTGGTCGACGCGCAGCCGCCCCCGCCCCCGCTCCCGCTGCCGCCGCCGCCGGAGCCGCCGCCCGCCCCGCCGTCGTCGCGCGCTGC
>CAZGTK010000357.1:0-3207 GCA_964528415.1 uncultured Burkholderiales bacterium
GGCTTTCCCGAGTCCCACTCCGCCAGCTTCGCGCTGCTGGTCTACGTCTCCGCCTGGCTCAAGCGCCACGAGCCGGCGGCGTTCTGCTGCGGCCTGCTCAACTCGCAGCCGATGGGCTTCTACGCGCCGTCGCAGCTCGTGCAGGACGCGCGCCGCCACGGCGTCGAGGTGCGGCCGGTGGACGTCACCGTCAGCGCGTGGGAGTGCACTCTCGAGATCGAGAATTTCGCCGCGGAGGAGGCGGAAGCCGCCGAGGAGGGCAAGGCCCTTTTCAACGCCAAGGGCGCGAGGGACGCGCAGCAGCAAAAGGGAAAGCGCTCTGATCAGGACCCGGTTTCCCCTGCATCCCCCGCGTGCTCCGCGGTGGAAAACGACGCCCGGCCGGCAGCGCTTCGGCTGGGGCTGCTGATGGTGAAAGGCTTGTCGGAGGAGGCGGCGCGGCGCATCGTCGCCGCGCGCGCAGAGCGGCCGTTCGCCAGCGTCGCGGATCTCGCGCGCCGCGCCGGCTTGAATCGCGGCGAGGTGGAGAGGCTCGCCGCCGCCGACGCGCTGCGGCCGCTCGCCGGCCACCGCCGCAACGCGCGCTGGGAAGTGGCCGGCATCGAGCCCGCCAACGCCGTGTTTCGCGAACCGGCCGTCCACGAGACGCCGGCGCGGCTGCGCGCGCCGACCGAAGGCGAAGACCTGATGGCCGACTACGCCGCCACCGGCCTCACGCTCGGCCGCCACCCGCTGGCGCTGCTGCGTCCGCGGCTCGCGCGCCTGGGTTTCATGACCGCGGAAGGACTCAAGCGCGTCTCGCACGGCCGGCCAGCGCGGGTCGCCGGCATCGTCACCAATCGCCAGCGGCCCGACACGGCCAGCGGCGTGGTGTTCGTGACGCTCGAGGACGAGACCGGCTACGCCAACATCGTGGTCTGGTCGCGCGTGGCCGAGCGCCAGCGCCGCGCCCTGCTCGGTTCACGCCTGCTGGCCGTGCACGGCACGATCGAGCGCGAAGGCGACGTCATCCACGTGGTGGCGGGCCGGCTCACGGATCACACGCCGCTGCTGGGACGCCTCGTCACCCGCTCGCGCGACTTTCACTAGGCCAGGAAAGAAAAAAGCCCGCCACGCGGGCGGGCTTTCCGATGCAGGCCTGCGGAATCAGCCCAGCGTGTCGGCCCAGATGTTCTGGCCCCAGGCCCAGGCGTACTGACCCTCGAGCGCGCTGCGGGCCTTCGACACGCCGCCCGCGCCCTTGACCGGCGCCATCGTCTTTTTCTCGCCGTCGTAGGCGTAGACCGCCGCCACGTGCATCGCCTCGTCGTCGGAGACGAAGCTGTAGCAGGTGTTGGCGATGAGCGGCTCCGGGTTGACCGGCTGTCCGTTCATGAGCGCCACCACCGCCGCGGCACAGATCTTGCCGTGCTGGTTGGCCATGTGGCCCGACTTCGGCATGCCCGGCGACGCCGCGATGGCATCGCCCAGCACGTGCACGTTCTTCGCCACCTTGGATTCGTACGAGAGGAAGTCCACCTCGCACCAGCGGTTTCCGGCATTGGCCAGACCTGCCTTGATGGCGATGGGCCCCGCCTTCTGCTGCGGCACGATGTTGAGCACGCTCCCCTTGACGCTCTCGAACGTGGTCTTGACGGTCATGGCGCCGGGATCGACGTCGGTGATCTCGACCTGCGTGCGGTAGTCGATCATGCCCTTGTAGAAGTCGTTCCACGCCGCCATGAACAGCCCCTTCTTCGAGACGATGTCCGGGTTGGCGTCGAGCACGATGATCTTCGACTTCGGCTTCTTGGCCTTGAAGTAGTGGGCCACCTGGCAGATGCGCTCGTACGGTCCCGGCGGGCAGCGGTACGGCATCTTCGGCACGCCGAGAACGTAGACCCCGCCGTCCGGCATCGCCTCGAGCTGGCTGCGCAGCAGCCGGGTCTGGGCGCCCGCCTTCCAGGCGTGCGGCACCTTCTCCTGGGCAGCCGCGCTGGAGAGGCCCGGAAACTGCTCGTACATGAAGTCGATGCCGGGGGCGACGATGAGGCGGTCGAACTTCAGCGTCGTACCATCCGCCAGGCGTACCTGCCGGCTCGCCGCGTCGATGGCCGTGACCTCCCCCTGAACGAGCTTGACGCCCCACCGGGTCTTGAGCGTGTCGTAGCTGCGGGTGATGTCCGCCATCTGCCGGTTGCCGCCGATGACCAGGTTGCTCATCGGGCATGAGATGAACTGGGGATTGCGCTCGACCAGCGTCACCGCGATGTCCGGATCCCACATGCGGATATATTTCGCCGCCGTGGCGCCGGCAAACCCGCCGCCCACCACCACCACCTGTCCCTTGGCGCCGCCGCCCTCCAACGTGGCGCAGCCGTTAAGGCCGGGAATGGCCGCGGCGGCACCGGACACGCCGAGCAGCTTCATAAAACCGCGTCGATTCATGCTCATGATCGTGGCCTCCGCGTCAGGGCTTCTGTTTCGAGAAGAACTCGGCGATTCGCGCGAGCTGGTCGTCCGTGTAACCGGCGGCATGCTGGTGCATCACCGTCGCCGGCTTGGACCCAGCCTTGAATGCCTTCATCGACGCGAGGAGGTCTTCCTTGCGCTTGCCCGCGAGCGGCGGCATGCCGCCGACGCTGTTGCCGTTGGTGCCGTGGCAGGCGGCGCAGCTGGCCGCCCAGCTCTTCGCCTGCACGTCCTCCGCCGCCAGCACGGATGCCGACGACAGCATCATCGCGGCGGACGCCGCAACGATGCCGATGGTTCTCATTCCCATGACGCTCCTCCTCGGTTGTGGACGGGACGGCGCGTTTGTTGGCCTTGGGCGCCGCCGCGAATATCAGTATTTGACGATGGGTCGGACGCTGTCAACAGAACTGCGCTCGTCCGGCACGCCCCCGGGACATCGCGACGAAAAAACAGAGGGCGAGCCGCCGGCTCGCCCCTTGCCAAGCTGCATCGAGGACCGAAGCTACGCGACGTCCGCCGTGTCCTTCTCGAACTCGAGACGGATCTTCTCGTCGGCGTCGACGTCCACCGTCACACGGCCGCCGTGGGCCAGGCGGCCGAACAGCAGTTCGTCGGCCAGCGCGCGACGGATCGTGTCCTGGATCAGTCGCGCCATCGGCCGCGCGCCCATCTGCGGATCGAAACCGCGCTTCGCCAGGAAGCGGCGCAGCTGGTCCGTGAAGGTGGCCTCGACCTTCTTCTCGTGCAACTGCT
>CAZGTK010000358.1:0-3206 GCA_964528415.1 uncultured Burkholderiales bacterium
AACGCCGGCGCACGTCGGGCGGCAACGCCATCAGATCCTTGTAGCTGCTCGCGATCCATTCGAGCGGTTTTTCTTTTTCGGCCATGGCGGCAATTTATACCTGTTCAGGTAAAATCACAAGCGTGGCTGGTTCAAGGCAGGTGTCGCCAAACAAGTGTTTTGCGACATATCTGCAACAGTGATATGCACCAACCTCTGGGTAGCCACAAAATTGTGCGGAAAACCCTATCGCCACGCGCTACCATACGGAAACCTGTTCTTGATGGTTATCCGCCTATGTTGGTTGGCTACATGCGCGTGTCGTCGGACTCCGACCGGCAGAGCACGGACTTGCAGCGCGACGCGCTGCTCGCCGCCGGCGTCGATCCGCGTCACCTGTTCGAGGATTACGCCTCCGGCGCGAAGGACGACCGTGCCGGCTTGGTGCAGGCGCTCGAATTCGTCCGGCCCGGCGACGTACTGGTCGTGTGGAAGCTCGACCGACTCGGCCGCTCGCTGTCGCACCTGCTCGCCATCGTGACCTCGCTCAAGGAAAAGCAGGTGGCGTTCCGCTCGCTGACGGAGAACCTGGACACCACGACGCCATCGGGCGAGTTCCTGTTCCAGGTGGTCGGCGCGCTCGCGCAGTATGAGCGTGCCTTGATCCAGGAGCGCGTCGTGGCCGGCCTGGCCGCCGCGCGCAAGCGCGGCCGGATCGGCGGGCGACCGCCGGCGATCACCGGCGAGAAGCTGGACGCCATCATCGCCGCGCTCGATGGCGGCATGTCCAAGGCGGCGGTGTGCCGCAACTTCAGCGTCAAGCGCACCACCTTGATCGAAACCCTGGCGCGGGTCGGCTGGCCCGCGTCATCGCACGCGGGAGCGTAGCGGTATGGTGGTCGGCAACGCGGAAGATCAGTGGCTGTTGACACAGGCCGAACGCGAGCTGGTGATGACCAAGAATCGCGCGAACCGGCTTGGGTTCGCCATCCTGCTGACCTTCTTCCGTGAGCGCGGCCGGTTCCCACGTGACGAGACCGAGGTCGAGGCGCAAGGCATCGCTGCGCTCAGCAAACAGCTCGACGTGCCCGCGCCGATTGACGGCGAAGCCTTCCTCACCGGCCGCACCGCCGAGCGCCTGCGCGCCGAAATCCGCGTGCGCTTCGGCTTCCGCGAGACGACGGTTGCCGATGCCGACAGCCTGACCATTTGGTTGCGCGATCATGTCGCTGGCGAGGTCGGCGGCGACATTGAGCCGATGATCGAGCGGCTGGAAGCACGTTGCCGCGAACTTGCCATCGAGCCGCCGACGCCAGATCGGATGGAGCGGCTCGCGCGTAGCGCGTTGCGTGCCCACGAAGACCGCTTCCACAACAGCGTCTTTGAACGGTTGTCGCCTGTTCTCCGTGAGCGTCTGGATGCCTTGCTGCGTCCCGAGAAAGCCGGCAACGAGGAGAGTGGCGCTGATGCTCAAGATGAGGCCGCAGGCAGCTCGCCGGCCGTTTTGCTGAAGCTGCGCGGCAGTCCTGGTCGTCCCAGCCTTGCAAGCATGCAGGACGAGTTGGAGAAGCTGGAACTGATTAGGGGAATCGACCTACCTGCCGATCTGTTCGACCGGGCTTCACCGCGCGACCTGGAGCGCTACCGCCAGCGCGTATCGGTCGAGGTTCCCCGCGATCTGCGCCGGCATCCCGATGCCGCGCGCCTCACCTGGCTGGCCGCTTTTGTCTACCTGCGTGCCCGCAGCCTGACCGACGACTTCGTGGATTTGCTGATTGAGACCATCCACCAGATCGGCGCGCGCGCCGAGCGCAAGGTCGAACGTGAGCTGCTGGAAGACCTCAAGCGCGTCTCCGGCAAGCAGAACCTGCTGTTCAATCTGGCCGACGCCACCCTGGCCCAGCCGGACGGCGTGGTGCGCGATGTGGTGTTCCCGGTGGTCGGCGAGCAGACGCTGCGCGATCTGGTCAAGGAGTGGAAGGCCACCGGCCCGACCTACCGTGTCACGCTGCGCACCGTGATCCGCAATTCCTACCAGGGCCACTACCGTCGCATGGTGCCGACCTTGCTGGCCGCCTTGGAATTCCGCTCCAACAACGACCGCCACCGTCCGGTGATGGACGCGCTCGACCTAGTGAAGCGCTTCGCCGGCACCAAGGTGCACACCTTCCCGGCCGACGAGGACGTGCCGCTCGACGGCGTGGTGCGCGGCCTGTGGCGCGAGGCCGTGATGGAGAAGGACGCTGCCGGCCGGGATCGGGTCAACCGCGTCACCTACGAAATCGGGGTGCTCGAAGCGCTGCGCGAACGCTTGCGCTGCAAGGAAATCTGGGTGGTCGGCGCGAACCGCTACCGCAACCCCGACGACGACCTGCCGACCGATTTCGACCAAAACCGCGAGGACTACTATCGGGCATTGAATCTGCCGCTCGATGCCGAGCGCTTCATCGCCGACTTGCAGGCCGAGATGCGCGGCGCGCTTTCCACCTTCGACGCTGGGCTGAAGAAGAACCCTTACGTCCGGCTGAGCAGCAAGGGCGGCGGCTGGATCACGGTGACGCCGCTCGATGCTCAGCCGGATCCGCCCAACCTGACGGCGCTCAAGGCTGAACTCAACGCCATCTGGCCGATGACCAGCCTGCTCGACATGGTCAAGGAAACCGACCTGCGGCTGGGCTTCACCGATGCCCTGAAAAGCCCGACCGCCTACGAGACAATGGATCGCGCGGTGTTGCAGCCGCGCCTGCTGCTGTGCATGCATGGTCTGGGCACCAACGCCGGCTTGCAGCGCATGGCTGGGCTGGATTCCGGCACGACGGCCAGGGATTTGGCCTATGTCCGCCAGCGCTACATCAGCGTTGATGCGATGCGTCGCGCGGTGGCCATCGTTGCCGACGGCACGCTGCGCGCCCGCAACCCGGCGATCTGGGGCAGCGGTACGACCGCCTGCGCCTCCGATTCCAAGCACTTCGGCGCCTGGGACCAGAACCTGACCACACAGTGGCATGTCCGTTACGGCGGGCGCGGCATCATGATCTACTGGCACGTCGAGCGCAATTCGCTGTGCATCCACTCCCAGCTCAAGTCGCCATCGTCGTCGGAAGTGGCGTCGATGATCGAGGGCGTGATCCATCACTGCACTGAGATGGAGGTGGACCGCCAGTACGTTGACTCGCACGGCCAGAGCACGGTGGCGTTCGCCTTCTGCCGACTGTTGTGCTTCCAGT
>CAZGTK010000359.1:0-3199 GCA_964528415.1 uncultured Burkholderiales bacterium
CCGCTTGCGCTTCGGGCCTTCGCCGGGCACCAGCATGGCCTGGCGCTCGCCGGGGTCGGCGCGCTGGAACCGGTCCCACCACTCGCCCACTTCGGCCTCGAGCTCGCCGGCCTGGCAGCGCAGGACGAGAAAGTCGTAGGAAGCGCGGAAGCGCGGATGCTCCAGCAGCCGGAACGGCCGCTGGCCGGAGCGCTGCAGGAAGCGCGGCTGCAGGCCCCAGATCTCGTTCATGGTCGCTTCGTAGCGGCGCGGAATGGCGAGCCGCTCCTCCTGCGCCGAGAGCACGTCGTCCATGGCGTCCATCAGCGCCGGCACCGGCTTGGCGCCCGCCTTCTCCAGTTCGCGCCAGCGCACCAGCACTTCGTGCCAGAGCAGCGCGGCGAACAGGAACGCCGGCGTCACCGGCTTGTCGGCCGCGACGCGCTCGTCGGTGTTCTGCAGCGCCAGCATGATGAAGCGCTCGCCGAGCGGCTGCTCGAGGATCACGTCCAGCATCGGCAGCAGGCCGTGGTGCAGGCCGCGGCTCCTCAACTGCACCACGCATTGCAGCGAGTGCCCCGACATGAGCATCTTCAGCATCTCGTCGAACACACGCGCCGGCGGCACGTTCTGGACCAGGTCCGCCAGCCGGCGGATCGGCGCCTCGGTGGCCGGATCGAGCCGCATCTCGTGCTTGGCGGCGAGGCGCACGGCCCTGAGCATGCGGATCGGGTCCTCGCGGAAGCGGGTTTCCGGGTCGCCGATCATGCGCAGGCGGCGGCGCTTCAGATCGGCGTAGCCGTCGTGGTAGTCCCAGATCTCCTCGCGCACCGGATCGTAGTACAGCGCGTTGACGGTGAAGTCGCGCCGCGCGGCGTCCTGCTCCATGGTGCCGAACACGTTGTCCTTGAGGATGCGGCCGTGCTCGTCGACCTGATGGTCGTCGGCGTCGTCGGCGGCGACCCCGCGAAAGGTGGAGACCTCGACCGTGTCGGCGCCGCACATCACGTGCACGAGCCGGAAGCGCCGGCCGATGATACGGGACCGGCGGAACAGCCGCCGCACGTCCTCCGGCGTCGCGCTGGTGGCGACGTCGAAATCCTTCGGCGCGCGCCCCAGCGCGATGTCGCGCACGGCGCCGCCGACGACGAACGCCTGGTGACCGGCCTCCTGGAGGGCCGCCACCGTCTTGCGCGCGCAGGAGCTGATGTGGCTGGCCGTGATGCCGTGCTCGGCGACCGGGATGCGCCGGGCGACCCCGGGGCTGCTGCCGGTGCTGCGTCCGAGGACGCGCTGGATCAGGCTGCGGATCATGGGCGGAAGGGGGAAATCCGGAACGGCGGCGCAGGGAAGGCGCCCGACGCGTCGCAGTCTAGCACAGCGGACGCCGGCGCCGAGGCGCGCGGGCGCTCAGCGCTGGGCCGCCGCGTCGCCATGCAGGCGCATTACCGGCCAGCCGCGCGCGGCCGCCACGGCGGCGAGCTGCGGATCCGGGTCCACGGCCACCGGGCGCCGGACCGCCTCCAGCAACGGCAGGTCGTTGTGGGAATCGCTGTAGAACCAGCTCTCGTCGACGGCGGCGAGCCGCGTGCCGCGCGCCGCCAGCCACGCCTCCATGCGGGCGACCTTGCCGGCGCGGAAGCAGGGCACGCCCGTCGAGCGGCCGGTGAACTCGCCGTCACGCTCCTCGGCCTCGGTGGCGATCAGGTGCTCGACGCCGAACGCGGCGGCGATCGGCCCGGTGACAAAGCGGTTGGTCGCGGTGACGATCGCGCAGACGTGGCCCTCGCGCCGGTGGCGGTCCACCAGCGCCTGCGCCGCCGGCGTCATCAGCGGGCGGATCTTCTGCGCCATGAACTGCGCGTGCCAGTCGTCCAGCTGGCGCCGCGGATGGCGCGACAGCGGCTTCAGCTGGAACGCCAGGAACTCGTGGATGTCCAGCGTGCCGGCCTTGTACTGGTCGTAGAAGGCCTGGTTGCGCGCCTCGTAGACCTCGCGGTCGAGCACGCCCTGCTCGATCAGGAACTGGGCCCACTCGAAGTCGCTGTCGCCGGCGAGCAGGGTGTTGTCGAGGTCGAAGAGGGCGAGGCGCACGCCGACGGGCAGAGGCGGAAAAAAGCGCGGAGTATAGCTTAAAATTTCCCCATGTATTTTCCGGCGGAACTGGTTTCCGGCCCCCTGACCGTCGCCGGCCAGGGCGTCGCGATGGGCGTGCTCGGCTACGCGATCGTGCGCGCGCCGTGGCGGCGGTTGGCGGACTCCGCGCAGCAGCACGTCTTTCTCGGCAGCATCGTCTTTCTCGTCTGCCTGTGGCTGATCCGGACCGGCGTCAAGCCGGGGCTGGATCTGCACTTTCTCGGCGCCACCGCGCTGACGCTGATGTTCGGCCCGCGGCTCGCGCTGGTGGCGCTGGCCGTGGTGCTGGGCGCCAACACGGCGACGGGCGCCGGCTCGTGGGCGGGCTTCGGGCTGGCCTTCCTGACGGCGGCGGCGGTGCCGGTGGCGGTCAGCCACGCGCTGTTCACCGCCGCCGACCGGCGGCTGCCGAACCACCTGTTCGTCTACGTGTTCGCCAACGGCTTCTTCGGCGCCGCGTTGGCGGCCATCGCCGCAGGGCTCGCAACCTGCGCGCTGCTGGCGGCGGCGGGCGTGTACGACTGGGGTTATCTCGGCCGCGAGTACCTGCCGTTTTTCGTCCTGCTGGGCTGGGGCGAGGCCCTGATGACGGGCATGGCGGTGACGCTGATGGTGGTGTATCGGCCGCAGTGGATCCCGTCGTTCGACGACGCGCGCTATCTCAAGCGCGGCGAGGACGCCGGCTAGCGGCCGCCGCCGTCGCCCAGCAATTCGCTCAGCAGGCGCACGGTGACGCGGCGCTGCCGCTCCAGCGAGCGGCGGTCGAGCCGGTCGAGCCATGCCAGCAGCGTGGGCAGGTCGCGCGGGCAGCGCGCGAGCAGGTAGCGGGCGGCCTCCGCCGGCAGGTCGAACCCGCGCGCGGCCGCGCGCGCGCGCAGGGCCGCCAGCTTCTCCTCGTCGGTGAGCGGATGCACCTGGAACACCCAGCCCGAGGCGAGACGGGTCCGAACATCCTCGCGCAGCGGCAGGCCGGCCGGCGCGACCGGTCCGGCCGCCACCACGACGCCTTCGCCCTCGCGCGCCGCGATGAGGCGCGAGAAAAGCGCCGCCTGCCCGGCGTCGTCGCAGCGCGCGGCCGCCAGGC
>CAZGTK010000360.1:0-3189 GCA_964528415.1 uncultured Burkholderiales bacterium
GCTCTCGGCGCAGCTCGGCATGCCGCCTGTGCCGCTGTCACGCGAGATCGTCGACGCTCTGATGCTCTACCACTGGCCCGGCAACGTGCGCCAGCTGCGCAACCTGCTCGAGCGTTCGTTGATCCTCGGCCGCGTGCCGCTGGAGAACCTCGGCGGGGCGGGCGCGGACGGCGGGGCCGCGCCGGTGCGCCTGACCCTCGAGGACGTCGAGAAGCGGCACATTCTCGAGGTGCTGCGCGCGGCGGAAGGCAACAAGTCGGAAGCCGCGCGCCGGCTCGGGATCTCGCGCAAGACGCTCGAGCGCAAGTGCGCGCTCTGGAACGGCGCCTGAGCGGGCGCCGCACCGCCCGCAGCCGACCGGCCGCAGCCGACCTCCGTCGATGGCGCTGATCGCCAGGCTCGTCTCCCGCTACCGCTCGTCGGTGCGCACCAAGCTGGTGTTCATGGTGCTGCTGCCGCTGGTGGTGGTGCTGCCGCTGCTGGTGGTGCTGCTGGTGTACTGGAGCGGCACCTCGCACGAGCGCCTGATGATCTTCAAGGTCAACAGCGACCTCGCCGTGGCGCAGAGCTACTTCTCGCGCGTGGTGCAGGCCGTCGGCGCCGACGTGCGCGGGACCGCGGGGTCGCACCGGCTGGCGATGGCGCTGGCGGGCTCCGACGCGAGACAGCTCGAGCGCCTGCTCGCCGCCGAGCGCAACGACCACCGCCTCGATTTCCTGCAGGTGCTGGACCCGCGCGGCGACGTGGTGGCGAGCGGCAACGCCCTGTCCTCGCCGGCCAACCAGGCCGGCTGGCCGATCGTCGCGGCGGCGGCCTCGGGGCAGGGCGGCACGGCGGTCGACGTGTTCTCGCCGGACCAGCTTGCGGCGATCGACGTGCGGCTGCGCGAGCGGGCTTTCATCAAGCTGCTGGCGACGCCGAAGGCGCTTCCCACCGAGCGCACGCACGAAGATCGCGGCATGGTCATCCACGCCGCCGCGCCGGTCTACGACGCCGAGCAGCGCCTGGTGGGCGTGCTGCACGGCGGCGTGCTGCTGAACGGCAACCTCGAGTTCGTCGACAACATCAACGGCATCGTCTATCGGCCGGAATCGCTGCCGCTGGGCAGCCAGGGCACCGCGACGCTGTTCCTCGACGACGTGCGCATCGCCACCAACGTGCGCCTGTTCCAGGGCGAGCGCGCGCTCGGCACGCGCGTCTCGGCCGAGGTGCGCAAGAAGGTGCTGGATCAGGGCAAGACCTGGCTCGACCGCGCGTTCGTCGTCAACGACTGGTACGTCTCCGGCTACGAGCCCGTCACCGACAGCTTCGGCAACCGCGTCGGCATGCTCTACGTCGGCTACCTCGAGGCGCCGTTCGTGGCCGCCAAGCGCCACGCCCTCTGGGTGCTGGTGGGTCTGTTCGCGCTCGTCATGCTGATGGGCGCGATCCTGTCGCTGCGCTGGGCGCGCGCCGTGTTCCGCCCGCTGGAGCGCATGAGCAGCACGATGAGCGCGGTGGAGGCGGGCGACGCGGACGCGCGGGTCGGAGCCCTCACGAGCAGCGACGAGATCGGCCAGCTGGCCCAGCATTTCGACCGGCTGCTGGATGGCCTGCAGGCGAAGAACCGCGAGCTGAAGAAGCTGGCGGACGAACTGGACATCAAGGTCCTGGAGCGCACCCGCGAGCTGGAGCAGGCCAACCGCTACCTGCGCGACGCCCAGCGGCAGCTGGTGATGTCGGAAAAGCTCGCCGCCATCGGCGAGCTCACCGCCGGGGTCGCGCACGAGATCAACAACCCGATCGCGGTGATCCAGGGCAACCTCGAGCTGCTGCGGGAGCTCCTGGGGGGCGCGGCCGAGCCCGTCGAGCACGAGATCCGGCTCATCGACCAGCAGGTCAACCGCATCCGCGAGATCGTCGCCAAGCTGCTGCAGTTCGCGCGCCCGTCCGACTTCGCCGGCTACGTCGAGCCGGTCGACGTCGGGGCCGTCATCGACGACTGCGTGGTCCTGGTGCGCCACCTGACGCAGCGCGGCGAGATCCGGGTGGTGCGCGAGGATCGCGCGACGCGGCCGGTCAACATCAACCGCAACGAGCTGCAGCAGGTGCTGATCAACCTGATCGTCAACGCCGTGCAGGCGATGGGCAGCGGCGGCACGCTGACGCTGCGCTCGCGCGACTGGGACGATCGCGGCGTCGTGCTCACGGTCAAAGATTCGGGGCCCGGCATTCCGTCCGAGCACCTGAGCCGGATCTTCGACCCGTTTTTCACGACCAAGAAGCAGCAGGGGACGGGGCTCGGCCTGTCGATCAGCTACGCGCTGGTCGAGCGCTACGGCGGCACCATCGCGGTGGAAAGCCGCCGCGGCGAGGGCGCCGAGTTCAGCGTGTTCCTGCTGACGGAGCCGCAGTACGGCGAGGCCGGCGAAACGGCGCCCAGCCTGGTCATGCGCTACGGCGCGTCCTGAGGAGGTGCAGGTGAAAATATTCGGGTTCGCCGGGTATTCCGGCAGCGGCAAGACCACCATGATCGAGCAGATCATCCCGCGCCTGGTGCTGGAAGGCGTGCGGGTCTCGCTCATCAAGCACGCGCACCACGATTTCGACATCGACCGGCCGGGCAAGGATTCCTACCGTCACCGGGAGGCGGGCGCCACCGAGGTGCTGGTGAGCTCGGGCAGCCGCTGGGTGCTCATGCGCGAGCTGCGTGGCGAGCCGGAGCCGACGCTCGCCGAGCAGCTGCGGCGGTTCTCGCCGTGCGACCTGGTGATCGTCGAGGGCTTCAAGAAAGAGCCCTATCCGAAGATCGAGATCCACCGGCAGGCCACGGGCAAACCGCTGCTGTACCCGGACGACCCGACGGTGGTGGCGGTGGCCACGGACGAGGCGCTGCCGACAGCGCTGCCGCAGTTCGGGCTCGAGGACTACGATGCGATTGCGGCGTTCGTGCTCGAGCACACGGGGCTTTCGCGGCGCGCGGACGGCGCCGCCAGCAGCGCGCGGCCGCGCGCGATCGAGGTGTGACAATGGTGCGTATTCTCTACTTCGCGCGACTCAAGGAAGCGCTCGGCACCGGCGCCGAGCAGGTGTCGATGGTGTCGGGCATCGAGGACGTGGGCTCCCTGATCGAATGGCTGCGCAGCCGCGGCGGCGCCTGGGCGGAGGAGCTGGCGCCGGGCCGGGCGGTGCGGGTGGCGGTCAACCAAG
>CAZGTK010000361.1:0-1416 GCA_964528415.1 uncultured Burkholderiales bacterium
GCGACGCCGGCAAGCGCCCAGAACGAGCAGTTCGTGCCAATCACGATCTATCGCACTGGGCCCTACGCCAATACCGGCGCGCCGGTGATGATCGGCTTCATGGACTACATGGCGCTGCTCAATGAGCGCGACGGCGGCATCAACGGCGTCAAGCTCACCTGGGAGGAGTGCGAGACCGGCTATCAGCCCGACCGCATGGTCGAGTGCTACGAGCGGCTCAAGAAGAAGGGCCCGACCGGCGCCTCGGTCTTCAACCCGCTCGGCACCGGCCTCACCTATGCGATTCTCGAGCGCGCGCATCAGGACAAGATCCCGATCGTCTCGCTCGGCTATGGCCGCACCGACGCGACCGACGGGCGCATCTGGCCCTACGCCTTCCCGCTGATCACCAACTACTGGAGCCAGAGCACCGCCAAGATCAAGTTCATCGGCGAGCGCGAAGGCGGCATGGACAAGCTCAAGGGCAAGAAGATCGTCAACCTGTACCACGGCTCCGCCTACGGCAAGGAGACGATCCCGGTGCTCGACGCCCAGGCCAAGAAGTACGGGTTCGAGGTGAAGCACCTGGAGGTGCCGCACCCCGGCAACGAGCAGCAGTCGCAGTGGCTGGAGATCCGGCGCACCAAGCCCGATTGGGTGATCCTGCGCGGCTGGGGCGTGATGAACCCGACCGCGTTGAGGACCGCGCAGAAAGTCGGCTACCCGGCCGACCGGATCGTCGGCGTCTGGTGGAGCGGCGCGGAGGAGGACGTGATCCCGGCCGGTGACGCGGCGAAGGGCCTGATCGCGTCGGGCTTCCATCCCTCCGGCAAGGACTTCCCGGTGATCGAGGACATCATCAAGCACCTCTACACCGGCGACAAGAAGGGCAACCTCGCCGACCCGAGCCGCATCGGCACCATCTATTACAACCGCGGCGTGATCCAGGGCATCGTCACGGCCGAAGCCGTGCGCGTCGCCCAGGAGAAGTTCGGCAAGGGCAAGCCGCTCACCGGCGAGCAGGTGCGCTGGGGCATCGAGAACCTCAACATCGACGACAAGCGCCTCAAGCAGCTGGGCGCGTACAACCTGATGGCGCCGCTCAAGGTGTCCTGCCTCGACCACGAGGGCGGCGGCGCGGTCAAGTTCCAGCAGTGGAACGGCGATCGCTGGGTCGTGATCTCCGACTGGATTTCCACCGACCAGAGCATCGTGCGTCCCATGATCGAGGCTTCCGCGGCCAAGTACGCGGCCGAGAAGAAGATCACGCTGCGCGACTGCTCGAAAGAGAAGTAACGCGAGCGCGAGGCCAAGCCGCCCCCGTGCGTGGGGGCGGCTTCCCCGGGCGCTCTCACCTCAACGGCACGCCATGGCACACGCAGAACCCGCCGCAGCAGCGGCCAATCCGTTCCTGCTCTCGGTCAACAACGTCGAGGT
>CAZGTK010000361.1:1426-3179 GCA_964528415.1 uncultured Burkholderiales bacterium
AAGGGCGTGTCCCTGGCGGTGCCGGAAGGGCGCATCGTCGCGCTGCTCGGCGCCAACGGGGCCGGCAAGAGCACGACGCTGAAGGCCATCTCCAACCTGCTGCGCGCCGAGCGCGGCGAGGTGACCAAGGGGTCGGTGGAGTTTCGCGGCCAGCGCGTGGACAACCTGACGCCGCCCGACCTCGTCAAGCGCGGCGTCATCCAGGTGATGGAGGGCCGCCACGTCTTCGGCCACCTTTCGGTGGAGGAGAACCTCCTCACCGGCGCCTTCACCCGCGGCGCCAGCCGGGCCGATATCCGCGCCGACCTGGAGCGCGTCTACAGCTACTTTCCGCGCCTGAAGGAGCGCCGCAACGCGATGGCGGGGTTCACCTCCGGCGGCGAGCAGCAGATGACCGCCGTCGGGCGCGCGCTGATGGCGCGGCCGACCATGATCCTGCTCGACGAGCCGTCCATGGGCCTCGCGCCGCAGATCGTCGCCGAGATCTTCGGCATCGTGAAGAGCCTGAACGAGAAGGAGGGCGTGAGCTTCCTGCTGGCCGAGCAGAACACGATGGTGGCGCTGCGCTACGCCCATTACGGCTACATCCTGGAGAACGGCCGCGTCGTGATGGACGGCGAGGCGCAGGATCTCGCCAGCAACGAGGACGTCAAGGAGTTCTACCTGGGCCTGTCGAAGAGCGGCCGCAGGAGCTTCCGCGACGTCAAGCACTACCGCCGCCGCAAGCGCTGGCTTGCCTGACGCGCGCCGCGCGGCGCGCGGATCCTCCATGCCGGATTACTTCGACGACCTCGAGACCCGCGACCCGCAGGCCCGCGAGGAAGCGCTGGTCGCCGCGCTCTCGGCGCAGGTCGACCACGCCAGGCGCGTCGCCCCGGCCTGCGCGCGGGCGCTCGCCGACGTGCGCGGAGCCGACATCCGCTCGCGCGCCGATCTCGCGCGCCTGCCGCTGACCCGGAAGTCGCAGCTGACCGAGCTGCAGCGGGCGGCGCCGCCGTTCGGTGGACTGGCGAGCACCGAAGCCGGCGCCATCGGCCGCGTCTTCGCTTCGCCGGGTCCCATCTTCGACCCCGAAGGCCAGGGCACCGACTGGTGGCGCTTCGCGCGCGCGCTGTTCGCCGCCGGCTTCCGCCGCGGCGACCTGGTCCACAACACCTTCTCCTACCACTTCACGCCGGCCGGCTTCATGGTCGACGGCGGCGCCCGCGCGCTCGGCTGCCGGGTGTTTCCGGGCGGCGTCGGCCAGACCGAGCTCCAGGTGCAGACGATCGCGGCGCTGCGGCCCGACGGCTACGGCGGCACGCCGTCGTTTCTCAAGATCATCTGCGAGAAGGCCGACGAGATGGCCGCCGACGTCTCGAGCCTGCGCAAGGCGCTGGTCTCGGGCGAGGCGCTCCCGGCGAGCCTGAAGAGCGCCCTCGGCGAGCGCGGCATCGTCACGCGGCAATGCTACGCGTCGGCCGACCTCGGGCTCATCGCCTACGAGTCGCCCGCGCAGGAAGGCCTCATCGTCGACGAAGGCGTCATCGTCGAGATCGTACGACCCGGCACCGGCGACCCGGTGGCGGACGGCGAGGTCGGCGAGGTCGTGGTCACCACGCTCAACCCGGTGCTGCCGCTGCTGCGCTTCACCACTGGCGACCTCTCCGCGCTGCTGCCGGGCGAGAGCCCCTGCGGGCGCACGGCGCCGCGCATCACGGGCTGGATGGGCCGCGCCGACCAGGTGACCAAGGTGAAGGGCATGTTCGTCCAC
>CAZGTK010000362.1:0-3176 GCA_964528415.1 uncultured Burkholderiales bacterium
GCGCCGGCGCCAGCTCCTGCAGCGCCGGCACGCGGATCTCGGAGGGCATCAGCGGCACGCTGCTCGCGCCCCAGTCGTCGTGCCACAGGCGCGCCATGCGCCGCGCGGTTGCCGTGCGGCCCTCGGCGAGCCAGGGATCCAGGCCGTCGCCCTCGCCGCGGGCGAGCCAGTCCTCGAGCGGCTGCCCGAGCACCGAGCGCTCCAGCAGCGCGCGCATCGTCGCCGCCACGTCGCGCCACGCCGCCGCGTTGCCGGACAGGCGCGCGGCCGCGAACGAGCGCCGCGCCGCCGACAGGGCCATCGGCTCCGGGGTCTCGTCGAGGGTTTGCGGCAGGTCCAGTGTCAGGCGCCAGAGCACTTCCAGCGCGCTCTCGGCCACCACGTCCATCTCGCGCCGCCATTCCTCGGCGGGTTCCGCGGCGCCCGCCGCGTGCAGCGCGGCCTCCGCGCACGCGCGCTGCGCTCCCGCACAGACCGCGAACAGCCGCGGCACCAGCGCGACGGCCTCGTCGGCGCGCCTGCCCTCCAGCACCGAGGCCATCAGCGGCCGCGTGGACTCCACCTGCGCGGCGCTGACGCGACGGCCGTCCCAGCGGATCCGCAGCCGGATGGCGCCCTCGAGCCCGGCGGCGCCCGCGGTCATGCCGCGCCCCTGCGCCGAAGCACGGCGCCGCTCAGGAACTCGCGCTTCGACATGGGCCGGGCGGCGTTGTCGCGGATCGTCTCCAGCGGCCCGTCCGGCGGCTCCGACGCCGCGTCGGGCTCGAACAGCAGCGCGAGGCAGGCTTCCGCCGTGGCCCGCGCCGCCGCGTGGTCCTCGAACTGAAGCATCGGCGAGAACAGCGAGCAGAGCTGGTACTCGCCCGCGCTCGGCTCGAAGCCGCCGATGAACAGGTAGTCGCCGGCCGGCAGCCGCCAGGTCAGCTCGCCGCCCGGCGGCACCGACACCCACGCGCCACCGGCCCTGGGCAGCAGCAGCACGTTCATGAACCAGGGCGTGATCAGGATGCCGAGCCAGCGGCCGTCCCAGTCGCGAAAGCCCACCGCCTCCACCTCGACGCGGGGGTTGAGGATGGGGACGTCGCGCATGCGCTCGTCGCGGATACGGCGAAACGCCCGCTCCAGCAACGGCCCCGGGTTCTCGGCGTGGCCGGCGGCGGCCTGCGCGGCCTCAGTCGTCACGGAGCACCATGAACTGTGCCTTCTCGCTCTCGCAGTTGGGGCACAGCCAGTGGGGCGGCAGATCGGCGAACGGCGTGCCCGGCGGCACCTGGTTCACCGCGTCGCCCGCCGACGGGTCGTAGACGTACCAGCACACTTTGCACTCCAGCCGCGCGGCGGGGTCCAGCTTGCCGGCGTTGCCCAGGTAGGAACCCTCGAAGGTGTCCATCAACGCCCCCGTCACGCCTCCCGCAGCCACTGCGCCAGCTCGCGCAGCCGCACGGCGGTGTCGTCGAGGTCGTCCTGCGCCGCCTTGGCCACTTCCGGGACGCCGCCCACCTCGACCGTGTTCAGGATCAGCGTCTCGACGCTGTTGAAGTAACGCACCCACCAGGTGTTGGCGAGCACCGTGCTGGAGACGCGGCACTTGCCGAAGCCGCGCGAGAGCAGCGTCACGCCGCCGTCGGCCAGTGTTGTGGCGAGCAGGGTTTGGTCCGTCGGCGAGAGCGGCAGCAGCGTGAGATTGACGACGTGGGGCGCGTCGCCGGGGCGATACGCCTGAGCCTGGGCGACGATTTCCTTGAGCAGCATCGGCGCGTTCATCACGCCCGCGGGCCACGCGACCTCGGGCAGCCCGGCGCGCCAGGCGGCCGCGGCGGCGCGGGCGACGGCGTCGGGAACGTCGCACACCTCGATGCGGTCCGCGACAACGCGGCCCTCGGCATCCAGACGGCGCACGCGCCAGACGCCGGCGAAAACCGTCTCCTGGATCTCCATGGGCTCGGGCTGCCGGATCACCGCGCTCACCTCGCCCTCCCCCAGCGCCTGGTTGAGCGCGTCCAGCGCCGCGTCGGACAGTCCTTCCACGTCGATGCGCGGGTACTCCGGATCACCGATGCGATAGCCCTCCAGCCGTTCCAGCACCCGCTCGATCAGCGCCGCCGCCTCGCCGCGCTCGTGCGGCCCGGCCTGGTCGGGGACGCCGGGCATCGCGAACGCCGCCATCTCGCGCGGCATCTCCAGCAGCGCGAGCTCGTCGTCGCTGGTGGGCTGGGAGCCGGGCCCGAAGGCACGGACCGGAATGGCGATGGGTTTCATGACGTCTCCGAAGGGGAAGGCGGACTCAGTGGCAGGACCCGGCGCCGGCCGCGGTCACGGCGACGCCGATGCTGGGCGGCCGCGAGACGGGCGCTTCCAGCAATTCCGCGACGCGAGCGAGATACACGTCCCAGTCCTGGATGCCGTCGATGACGCCGACGTACTCGCCGCCGCGCAGCATCACCAGCGCAGGCCAGCGGCGGAAGCCGTAGCGCGGGGCCAGCGGCCGCGCCGACTCGGGCAGCAGCACGCCGACCCGGAAGCGGCCGGGATACGCGTTGACGATTTCCGGCAGGATCACCGCGAGGTCCAGCGTTTCCCGCACCCGCAGCGGGTCCTCGGCGAAGAACAGCAGCGACTCGCCGGGCGCGGCGGCGAACGCGTCGACCGCGTCCGCCGACAGCTCGGCGTAGCCGAGCGGACCCAGCAGGCGCTGGAACAGCGGATGGTCCCGCAGGGTGACGGCGGCCGCCATGGTCATTTCCTTCGCAAGTGTTCCGGTAGCTGCGGCTCGCGCCCCGCCAGGTCGGGAAAATAGCCGTCGACGTCGGTGGCGCCCGAAAGCGCGGCGGCCACCGCGTCGAGCGCGGCGTCGATCTGGGCGGCGTCCTCGGCGCTGAGCACCTCCCGCGCCGTGCCCATGAAGGCGAGCACCCAGGTCCCCGGCGGCTGCGCCCCCACCAGCATCATGTTCAGCGTCGCGCGCTCGCCGCGTCGCTCGCATACGGCGGCGAGCTCGTCGCCGCCCTCGACCTTCATCGGCAGGCCGACGCACATCAGTCGCCTCCCCCGGCGTAGCGCTGGTTCAGGAAGCGCGCGTCGCCGACGCGGCAGGCGGCGTCCTCGGCCGGCCGGCCCGCCTCGTACGCGCCGTTGTGCAGCGCGCCGGGGCCGAGAGGCTCCGGCGCCTCCCCGGC
>CAZGTK010000363.1:0-3161 GCA_964528415.1 uncultured Burkholderiales bacterium
GTACTTGGTGATCTTGGAGAAGATCGGCAGCTGGTCGGTCTCCTGGAAGCCGCCCAGGCCCATGCCCATGCTGCCCGTCTCGGGCGTGATGAGCACCACCGGCGAGTGCGCCCAGTAGGCCGCGGCAATGGACGTGACGAAGTTGGTGATGCCGGGGCCGTTCTGGGCCATGCACACGCCGTGGCGGCCGGAGACGCGGGAGAAGCCGTCGGCCATGTGGCCGCCGCCCTGCTCGTGCACCACCGGCACATAGCGGATGCCGGCGGCCGGGAAAAGGTCGAGGGCATCCATGCACGCCGAGCCGACGATGCCGAACACGTGGGTCACGCCGTTGGCGGCGAGAGTCTCGACGAACGCCTCCGACGGCGTCATGCGCACCGGGCCGGCGCCGACGAGCGCGCTGCCGGAGGGAGTTTCGATGTACTTGGGGTTTGTGGCCATGGTCCTCGTCCTTCTCGGTTCGGTGGCAGTGGTTCTGGGTGTGTCGGGCATTGAAACACACCAGCGCGGCAAATGCAAGCGCTTACATAAACCCGGATGCCGATCGGCGCCCTTAGGCCGCCGCGTCTCCCAGGATCAGGTCGGACGCCTTCTCGGCGATCATCACCACGGGCGAGTTGGTATTGCCCGAGACCAGCGTCGGCATGATCGAGCAGTCGACCACGCGCAGACCGGCAACTCCGTGGACGCGCAGCCGGTCGTCCACCACCGCCATCGGGTCGGTGCCCATCTTGCAAGTCCCCGACGGGTGGAAAATGGTGGCGCCGTACTGGCGCGCGAAATCCAGCAGTTCCTCGTCGCTGGCGGCGGCGTCGCCGGGCCGGTACTCCTCGCCGATGTAGGGTTCCAGCGCCTTGGCCCGGCCCAAGCGGCGCGCGTACTTGAGCGACTCGACCGCGCAGCGCGCATCGAGCTCGGTCGAAAGGTAGTTGGGCTGCATCGAAGGCGCTTCTTTCGGATCCTTCGACTTGATCCGGACATAGCCGCGCGAACTCGGGCGCAGCTGGCACACCGAGAACGTGCAACCCGACCACGGGTGCGGCTTCGCCCCCGCCATGTCCGCCGAGAGACTGGCGAAATGGAACTGGATGTCCGGCGTCGCCGACTCCGGCAGCACGCGCGTGAACAGCCCCCCCTGATTGATCCCGATGGCGAGCGGCCCCCGCCGGAACAGCAGCCACTTGAGGCCCATCTTCATCTGGCCCCACAGACTCGCCAGCTCGTCGTTGGTGGTGATGGGCTTCTTGACCTTGTAGATCAGCCGAAGCTGAAGGTGGTCCTGCAGGTTCTCGCCGACGCCGGGCAGGTCCTTGACGACCGGAACGCCCATCTCCTGCAGGAACGCGCCGCGGCCGACGCCGGAGAGCTGCAGCAGCTGCGGGCTCTGCAGCGCGCCCGCGGCGAGGATCACCTCGCGCGCCGCGCGCGCCTCGCGCGCCTCGCCCCGCTGCGCGTAGCGCACCCCGGCGGCGCGCAGGCCGTCGAACACGATCTGCGTGACGTGCGCGTCGGTCTCAACGGTCAGGTTGGGCCGCGACCTCGCCGGCCGCAGGTAGGCCACGGCGGTCGAGCAGCGCCAGCCCTTGCGCGTGAACAGCTGGTAGTAGCCGACGCCTTCCTGGTTGCCGGCGTTGAAGTCGTCGTTGCGCGGCACGCCGAGCTCGCTGGCGCCGCGGATGATGGCTTCCATGAGCTCGTGCTTCTCGTCGATGTCCGACGACCACAGCGGGCCGTCGGCGCCGTGGTACTCGCTCGCCCCGCGGGTGTTGTGCTCGGAGCGGATAAAGTACGGCAGCACGTCGCGCCATCCCCAGCCGCGGTTGCCGAGCGCCGCCCAGTGGTCGTAGTCCTCGGCCTGCCCGCGAACGTAGATGAGGCCGTTGATCGAGCTGGAGCCGCCGAGCCCGCGCCCGCGCGGCCAGTAGATCTTGCGGTTGTGCATCCCCGGGTCGGGGTCGGTGTAGAACCCCCAGTTGTAGACCGGGTGGAACATGGTCTTGCCGTAGCCGATCGGGATGTGAATCCAGATGTAGTCGTCTTTGGGTCCCGCCTCCAGCAACAGCACCGAGTGCCTGCCGGACGCCGAGAGCCGGTTCGCCAGCACGCATCCGGCCGACCCGGCGCCGACGATGATGTAGTCGTAGGTCATCGCGGCAGCCCGGACGCGTCGGGCCGGCGCGCGCTGCAGCGCACGAGGCTCGGCTGCGAATCCGTCGTTTTTCCCAATGTTTCCAACACGATCGGAGGAATGATGCGTCGCGCCAAAATCAACAAAAATGGAACGATATGTTCCAAAGAACCGAGTAAACCATAGAAATTCCTCTCATCGCAAGCCAATAACGGGACGAAACGTCCCGTTTTTTGCTATTCCTTGTTGCGAAGCCCGGGTTCTTCAACTAGTATGACTCCGCGTTTCTGCGGCGAGAGAGTTCTCGGTCGCACCCGCGTCCGGGCCGCTTGCGGCCCAAACGGGGGTCGGCCGCGGAGGCCACGGCTGCAACGACCCGCCGCGGTAACCGGACGTTCCGGGCGCCGGACGCACGTTCGGCGCACGGTCCCGTGAACCGGCAGACCCGGAATCGGGCTGCCTTCATCCTTGAGGAGGAGTCATGCGACGCCACACGCTGTGGAAAGGCCTGGCGGCCGTTGCCGGGTTGTGCCTCGCGCTCACCGGCGGCATTGCCCAGGCGCAGCAGGCGCAAAAGATGCGCATCCAAACCGCGGTGCCATCGTCCAGCGTCTATTTTGAACTGCTGAAGAAATTCGGCGACCGCGTCGAGAAGATGTCGGGCGGCCGGCTGAAGGTGGAAGTGCTGCCGGACGGCGCCGTGGTCCCGGCGTTCGAGATCCTGGACGCGGTGGACAAGGGCATCATCGAGGCGGGCTACGCCTGGACGCATTACTGGTCCGGCAAGCACCCGGCGGCGGGCATCTTCTCCAACCCGATGGCCGGCGCCGGCGTCGGCATGGATCAGCTCTCCCACGTCGCCTGGATCTTCGAGGGCGGCGGCTACGACCTTTACCGAAAGTTCTATTCGGACGTGCTGAAGGTCAACGTCGAGCCGCTGTTCATCCAGCCCATGGGTCCCGACCCGCTCGGCTGGTTCAAGAACCCGATTCAGAGCCTGGCCGACTTTCAGAAGCTCAAGTACCGCTCGCCC
>CAZGTK010000364.1:0-3152 GCA_964528415.1 uncultured Burkholderiales bacterium
GTCGGCATCGGTACTCTCTGGGTGCCCGAAAAGCCTTAAAGTATATCCACTTCCACCCCAGTTTCCAAGGGTCAGCGGGCCTTGAGGGTTCTTGGCATCGAGACATCGTGCGACGAAACCGGCGTCGCGCTCTACGACAGCGACCGCGGATTGCTGGCGCACGCCCTCCATACGCAGGCCGACCTGCATCGGGACTACGGCGGCGTCGTGCCCGAGCTGGCGTCCCGCGACCACGTGCGCCGCGTCCTGCCGCTGACGCGGCGGGTGCTCGACGAGGCTCGCGTTTCGCTGGCGGAGGTGGACGCGCTCGCGTACACCGCCGGTCCCGGCCTCGCCGGCGCCCTGCTGACGGGCGCCAGCGTCGCCAGCGGGCTCGCCTACGCGCTGGGCGTGCCCGCGGTCGGCGTGCACCACCTCGAAGGCCATCTTCTATCGCCGCTGCTCGCGGCTCCCGCGCCGACTTTTCCGTTCGTGGCGCTGCTGGTCTCCGGCGGTCACACGCAGCTCATGGACGTTGCCGGTGTCGGTGCGTACCGCCTGCTGGGGGAAACCGTCGACGACGCCGCTGGCGAAGCGTTCGACAAGACCGCCAAGGTGCTCGGCCTCGGCTACCCGGGCGGACCGGCGCTCGCCCGGCTGGCTCGCGAGGGGCGGCCGGGCCGCCACCAGTTGCCGCGGCCCATGCTGACCAGCGGGAACCTCGACTTTTCGTTCAGCGGGCTCAAGACCGCGGCGCTCTTGCTCGCGCGCGCGGAACCGGACACGCGCCAGAGCCGCGCGGATATCGCCCGGGGATTCGAGGAGGCCGTCGTGGACGTGCTGGTGCGCAAGTCCCTTGCCGCAGTGGACGAGGCGGCGCGGCGCGAGCTGGTGGTGGCGGGCGGCGTCGGCGCGAACGAGCACCTGCGCGCACGGCTTCGGCAGGAAGCCGCCGGCCGCGGGATCGAGGTCTTTTTCCCGCCGCCCGCGCTATGCACCGACAACGGCGCGATGATCGCCTTCGCCGGCGCGCTGCGCCTGGCCGCCGCCGCGGGCCAACGCCCCCTGGCATACAGCGTGCAGCCGCGCTGGGATCTGGAGTCCGATGCGCCGGTGCGTCGCGCACGCGGCGGGCGCCGGCGTTCCCGTGCAGCCGTGCGATAGGGCCTATGGATCGCGTGCCGAGCTGGCCGCGCTGCCGATCCGGGACTCGGTGCCGGCGAGCAGCCGTCGGATGTTGCCGCGATGGGTCCAGAACAGCGCCACGCCGAGCGCGATTGCCGCGTAGGTGTACGGATGCCAGCCGAAGAACGCGAGGGCGGCGAGCGGCGCGGCAAGCGACGCGCTGAGCGCCGCCAGCGAGGACAGGCGCGAGACCGCCGCGACGCCGAGCCAGACCAGCGCCAGAACGGCCCCCAGCTTCCACGACAGCGCGGTCAGCACGCCGAACCCGGTGGCGACGCCCTTGCCGCCGCGGAAGCCGATGAAGACGGGATACAGGTGGCCGAGAAAGGCCGTGAGCGCGCACCACGCGACCGCGGCTTCGCCGACGCCGAGCCGCGGACCCAGCGCCTTCGCCATCAGCACCGCGAGGACGCCCTTGCCGGCGTCGCCGAGCAGCGTTAGCGCGGCGGCGGATCTGCGGCCGGTGCGAAGCACGTTGGTGGCGCCGGGGTTGCCGGAACCGAAGCTGCGCGGATCGGGCAGCCCGAACGCCTTGCTGACCAGCACGGCAAACGGGATCGATCCCAGCAGGTAACTCGCGAACGCCAGCGCTATCGTGGCCATGCCGATTCCCCTACAATGGCGCCTCCGATTTTACGCAACCCGCCCAGAGGCGGCCATGGCCGCGCGCGATGGACTCCATCTTCATCCACGACTTCCGCGTCGAGACACTGGTCGGCATCTACGCCTGGGAGCGCAAGGTGCCGCAGACGCTGCAATTCGATATCGAGCTGGCGCTACCATCGAGCCGCGCCTGCGAAACCGACGATTTTCGCGACACCATCGACTACGCGGCGGTCGTCGTCCACGTGCGCGAACAACTCGCGCAGAACCATTTCTCGCTGCTCGAAGCGATGGCCGACCACCTCGCCCGCGGCATCCTCGAGCGCTTCGGCGCGCCCTGGGTGAGCCTGTCCGTTGCCAAGCTCGAGATGATGCGCGGCGTCAGGCGGCTCGGCGTGCGCATCGAGCGCGGCAAGCGCCCGGTCTGAGGGGCGCCTACAGCAACGCCTTCGCCAGCAGCGAGACGCCGCTCAGCACCAGCACGGCACCGAAGCTTCGGCGCATCTGCAGCGGCGTCATGCCGAGGTGGGTGCGGTTGCCGAGCCGCAGCCCGAGCCACATCGCCGGCCAGAGCGCCAGCGCGGTGAGAAGCAGCGCGGTGTCCAGCAGCAGACCCGCCAGCGCGTAGCTCACCAGCCGGATGATCACGTTGATCATGACCACCGTCGCCATGGTGGCGCGCAGTTCCAGCGGGTCGGGCAGGCGCCGCGCCATGTAAATCGCGTACAGCGGGCCGCCCGTGCCGAACAACGCGGTGATGGTGCCCGCGATCAGACCAGTGGGCACCGCCCAGGCGCGTCTGCAGGTTCCGGCCGGCGCGGCGCCGCGGGCGCTGTAGAGGCCGTTGCCGATCGCCACCAGGCCCAGCGCCAGCAACAGCACGTGCTCGGGCGCCTTGACCAGCAGGGTGACGCCGATCACCATGCCCATCACGGCGAAGGGCATCAGCCAAGCGAGCTCGCGGCCTACCACCTGGCGCCGCGCGCTCACCCCCATGTAGAGCGTCGCCGTCACGTCCAGCAGCACCACCAGCGGCACTACCTTGGTAAGCGGCAGCACGTGCGCGAGCAGCGGCACCGCGATGATCGCCGACCCGAAGCCCGTGACGCCGAGGACGAAGTACGCCGCCAGCACCACGGCCACCGCGTAGCCGAACTCGAGAACGGACAGTTCCACGTCCTAGCCGCGCGGATGGTGGCGCGCGTGCAGCTGCTTCAGCCGCTCGCGCGCGACGTGCGTGTAGATCTGCGTGGTCGAGACGTCAGCGTGCCCGAGCAGCAGCTGCACCACGCGCAGGTCGGCGCCATGGTTGATCAGATGGGTGGCGAAGGCGTGGCGCACGGTGTGGGGCGAGAGCGGCGCGCTGATGCCGGCCGCGCGCGCGT
>CAZGTK010000365.1:0-3143 GCA_964528415.1 uncultured Burkholderiales bacterium
GGTCGGTCGTACGGCCGAACTCGGAATCCACGGTCGACAGCGCGGCCTCCGCTTCCTCGACGGCGTCCTCGTCGGCGGGCGCGGGTGGCGCGTCGGAAATCAGCAGCGACTCCGCATCCGGGGTCTCGTCGTAGACGGCGATCCCCATGTCGTTGATCATGCGGATGATGTTCTCGATCTGCTCGGCATCCAGCATGTCGTCGGGCAGGTGGTCGTTGACCTCCGCGTAGGTGAGGTAACCCCGCTCCTTGCCGAGCCCGATGAGGGTCTTCAGCCCGAGCCGGCGCGCGTCGGTCTCGCCGCCCTGGAAGTCATGCAGGTCCATTTCCCGTTCCTTGGCCATTCGTTCGCGTCCGCTGGCAGAAAAAAAGCCTTCGATTATAAGACAATCAGCCCGCCCGCGGGTGTTCCCCGGCACGGGCAGCCATCAGCTGCCGATACTCCTGGATTTCCGCCGGGGTCAGGCCCTCGGCGCTCTTCCGATGCAATTCCTCGATGCGCTGATTCTTCCAGCGGCGGTCCACCTGGGCGATGGCCCCGGCAAACTCGTCTTCGACGTTCCAGCTCTCGTCCCAGTGCCCGATATCGCCAGCCGCGCCCTCGAACGCCGCCGCCGTCGCGGTGCCCCGGAACCGCTCGAACACGAGGGGCACCACCCTATCGGACGATAATTGGGGGCATTCCCGCATAAAATCAAGCAATTCAGCCAAGGCGCGGGAGTCCGGGTCGGCGGGATCCAGTTGTGCAGGATCGAGGCGTCCGGCCAGCGCCGGTCGCGCCAGAACACAGCGCAACAGATGGCGATAGACGCTGACGGGGCCGGGCGGTGCCCGCCGCGCCATGCGCTCGGGCGCCGCCTTCACCGGCGCGTCGCGGTAAATTGCGTTCAGCTCGTCCGCCGTCACGCCTGCGGCCTCCGCGATCCGCTTGCGCAGCATGAGCGCCAAGGTCGGGGCCCTCACCTGGCTGATGAGCGGCTGCGCCGATTTCAGCAGCCGCGCACGGCCCTCGTCGCTGCGCAGATCGGCGCGCCCCACGAGCTCCCGCACGAGAAAAGCGGTCAGCGGCACGGCCTTGGCCAGCTCCGCTTCCATGGCGGCAACGCCGCCCCCGCGCACCAGACTGTCCGGGTCTTCCCCCTGCGGCAGGAACAGGAAACTCATCTCCTTGCCATCGACGAGAAACGGCAGCACGTTCTCCAGGGCCCGCCACGCCGCGCGATGGCCTGCCTCGTCTCCGTCGAAACAGAACACCACCGTATCGGTCTGGCGCAGCAGCTTCTGCAGCTGCGCGCCGGTGGTGGCTGTGCCGAGGGTGGCCACGGCGTAGCCGATGCCATGCTGCGCCAGCGCGACGACGTCCATGTACCCCTCGACCACCAGCGCACGGCCGGCGGCGCGGATCGCAGGTCGGGCCTGGAATAGGCCATAGAGTTCGCGACCTTTCTCGAAAAGCGGCGTTTCTGGCGAGTTCAGGTATTTCGGCTCGCCGTCACCGAGCACGCGGCCCCCGAAACCGACGATCTGGCCGGCGTGGTTGGCGATGGGGAACATGATGCGGTCGCGGAAGCGGTCGTACCGGTGGCCGTCCTTCTCTAAGACCAGGCCCGCTCGCTCGAGCGACTCGGCCTTGTAATCGGGAAAGCATCCCTCCAGGGCCTGCCACGCGTCCGGCGCGTAGCCGATGCCGAAGCGAGCAGCGATCTCGCCAGAGACGCCCCGGCGCTTGAGGTAATCGACCGCGCGCGGCGAGCGCTTGAGTTCCTGGCGATAGAACCGTGCCGCCTGGTCGACCACCGCCACCAACTCGGCCGACGCGTCCCGCGGCCGGTCGTCCGGCCGACGCTCCTCCGGGACCTCGATGCCCAGCGAAGCGGCCAAGTCCTTGATCGCTTCGACGTAGCCCAACCCTCTGTATTCCATCAGAAAACCGATGGCACTGCCGTGCGCGCCGCAACCGAAGCAGTGGTAGAACTGCTTGGTCTGGCTGACGGTGAAGGAGGGTGTCTTCTCGGTGTGGAACGGACAGCAGGCCTTGTAGTTCGCCCCCGCTCGCTTCAGCGGGACGTAACGCTCCACCACGTCGACGATGTCGACGCGATTCAACAGGTCCTGGATAAAGCTTTGTGGAATCACGCGGTTGAGCGCCGACAGCGGAGCCTTGGGCTTATTGGTATCGTCGGGCTGATGCTGGCTCGAACGCCCCGAGCGGCCGGTCTTGACCGATTATAGGACAGATTCCGCCGATTGCCGGCCCGCGGAGGAATCGCGGAGGCCGACTTAACTCTCTGAAATAATTATTAAAGTGAAGAGAGCCGGGTCTTGACCAAGGCCGAGACCTGGCCCATGTCGGCGCGGCCGGCCAAGCGCGGCTTGAGCAGGGCCATGACCCTGCCCATGTCCTTGGGCCCTGCGGCGGACGCCTCGGCAATGGCGGCGTCGACCAGCGCGTTGACCTCGGCTTCCGACATCGCCTGCGGCATGTAAGCCGCCAGCACGTCGATCTCCGCGCGCTCCTTGGCCGCCAGGTCGGCGCGGCCGCCGGCGTCGAACTGGCTCACGGACTCGCGCCGCTGCTTGATGAGCTTCTCGACGACGCCGACGACGTCGGCGTCCGACAATTCGCGCCGCTCGTCCACCTCGCGTTGCTTGATCGCAGCGAGCAGCAGCCGCAGCGCGGAAAGCCGCTCCGCCTCGCGCGCGCGCATGGCGGCCTTGATGTCGTCGTTGATGGTTTGCTTGAGGCTCATCGAATGAACGAAGCCCGGGGCGGGCGCCGCCGGGCCTGGTCAGACCTGTATTCCAAACCGCCGGGCCCGGCGATCAGTATGGCTTTTGCGGCAGCTGCTGGCTGCGAAGCCGCTTGAAGTGCCGCTTGACGGCGGCCGCGAGCTTGCGTTTGCGGGCGGTGGTCGGCTTCTCGTAGTATTCGCGCGAGCGAAGTTCGGTCAGCAGGCCGGTTTTCTCCACCGTTCGCTTGAAGCGGCGAAGCGCCACTTCGAACGGCTCGTTTTCTTTCACGCGTACGGTCGGCATCGGTACTCTCTGGGTGCCCGAAAAGCCTTAAAGTATATCCACTTCCGAACTATTTTCCAACGGTTGACGGGTTTTTGAAGGTCCTCGGAATCGAAACCTCCTGCGACG
>CAZGTK010000366.1:0-3139 GCA_964528415.1 uncultured Burkholderiales bacterium
GCTCGATGCCGCGCACCTGCTTGCCGTACATGTTCTTCATCTTGATGACGCCGAACAGCTTGCACGCCGCCTCGTCGGCGTCGGACAGCAGCTCGAAGGGAAAGCTCATCTTGCTCTTGAAGCCCTCATGCGATTTGAGGCTGTCGCGCGAAACGCCGTAGATGTCCGTGTCGAGCCTGGCGAATTGCGCGTGCAGGTCGCGGAACTGCTGGCCCTCGGTGGTGCAGCCCGGCGTATTGTCCTTGGGATAGAAGTAGATGACCACGTTCCTGCCGCGATGCTCGGAGAGCCTGAAGGTCTTGCCGCCGGTGGCGGGAAGGGCGAAATCGGGAACCGCCTGGTTGAGCATGGGGAAGCCAGAGGAGTCGAGGTGAAAGCCGCATTGTTGAGAAAACCGCCGCCGATGGCAACTTCTCAGCCGGCGTCGAGAATGTCGCGGGCCGCGCGGTCGAGCGCCGCGTCGTCGGCGGAGCCGAGGTGCACGCGCACGGCCCGATCGAGGTGCGGGTAGTGCGCGCCGGTCGAGCGGCGATAGGCCGGGTCGTAGTGCTGCTCGAGCAGCCGCGCGACGAACTCGTCCCACGCGCGCGCCTCGGCCAGCGCCTTCCAGGCGTCGATGACGGCGTGACCGTGCAGCGCCGCGAGGCAGTCCAGCCTGGCGAACAGCGTGGCCTGATCGCTGAGCAGGTGCGTGTACTCTTCCTTCAGCAGGGCCACGCGCACGGCCGCGGCCGTTTCCAGCGCGACGCAGGGACTTGCCCACATGGCCTGAACCAGCGCGTCGGGCAGGTGCAGGCGGCCGATCTTCTTGCTCTCGGCCTCGACGAACACCGGCCGTTGCGGGTCGAGGCGCTGCAGCGCATCCCACAGCTCGCTTTCGAACAGCTTCTGCGGAGGCTGCGGCGCGTCGGGCCGGTCGCCGAGGACCGAGCCGCGGTGCGCCGCGAGCGCCTCGAGGTCGAGCGCCTGCGCGCCCCGGCGCGCCAGGGCCGCCAGCAACCGGGTCTTGCCGGCGCCGGTAGGGCCGCAGACGACGCGCCAGCGGAACCGTCCCGGCAGCGCCTGCAGGTCGGCGATGACCTGGCGACGGTAGGCCTTGTAGCCGCCCGCTAGGCGGCCGGCGCGCCAGCCGATCTCGCGCAGGATGTGCGCCATCGCGCCGCTGCGCGTGCCCCCGCGCCAACAGTAGACCAGCGGGCGCCAGCTGCGCGGACGGTCCTGCAGGCAGGCCTCGATGTGCGCCGCGATGTTGCGGGATATGAGCGCTGCGCCGATCTTCTTCGCCTCGAACGGCGAGGCCTGCTTGTAGAGCGTGCCGACGCGCGCGCGCTCGGCGTCGCTCAGGACCGGAAGGTTGATGGCGCCCGGGATGTGATCGTCGCGGAACTCCGAGGGCGAACGCACGTCCACCACCTCGTCAAACTCGCCGAGCTGTGCTAGGGTCTGCGGTTCCTGGAATTCGCGTTTCACGACAGATGGTTGTCTTGCAGCGGACGGTTTCGACGAAAGCTCGTCCCGGCCGCGCGCGGGATGCTGGCCGCTAATTTTCCCATACCTGGAGCGTGCGCATGAACACGCCATTCGATGCCGGAGCGATCCGGCTCACCCAGTACTCGCACGGCGGCGGCTGCGGCTGCAAGATCGCGCCGGCGGTGCTCGCCGACATCCTCGCCGATTCGCCGCTGGGCCTGCGGCATCCGGATCTGCTGGTGGGGGCGGAGTCGAGCGACGACGCGGCCGTGTACCGGCTCAACGACCAGCAGGCGATCGTCGCGACGACGGATTTCTTCATGCCCATCGTCGACGACCCCTACGACTTCGGCCGCATCGCCGCCACCAACGCGATCTCGGATGTCTACGCCATGGGCGCGCAGCCGATCCTGGCGCTGGCGGTGGTGGGCATGCCGGTCGACAAGCTGCCGGTGGGCGTGATCCGCCGCATCCTCGAGGGCGGCGCCTCGGTCTGTGCGGACGCCGGCGTTCCGGTGGCGGGTGGCCATTCGATCGATGCGCCGGAACCCATCTACGGCCTCGTCGCGCTGGGCGTGGTGCACCCGGACCGGGTCAAGCGCAACGACCGCGCGCGCGCGGGCGACGTCCTGGTGCTGGGCAAGCCCCTGGGGGTGGGCATCCTCAGCGCCGCGCTCAAGAAAGGCGAGCTGGACGCGGACGGCTACCGGTCCATGGTGGAGACGACGACCAGGCTGAACCGTCCGGGCGTCGAGCTCGCGGCGCTGGCTGGCGTTCACGCGCTGACCGACGTGACCGGGTTCGGCCTGCTCGGGCATCTGCTGGAGATCTGCCGGGGATCGGGGGTCGCGGCCGAGTTGCAGTTCGCCGACGTGCCGCTGCTGGCGAGCGCGCGCGCGCTCGCGGCGGCCGGCTTCGCGACGGGCGCGTCGACGCGCAACTGGGCGAGCTACGGCGCAGGGGTCTCGCTCCCGGAATCCCTGCCGGCATGGGCAAGGGCGATGCTGACCGATCCCCAGACGAGCGGGGGGCTGCTCGCCAGCTGTGCGCCGAACGCGGTCGGGCAGGTGCTCGACATCTTCCGGCAGGGCGGCTTCGGCGAAGCGGCGGTGGTGGGTCGTCTGGTCGAGGGCGATCCGGAAGTTCGCGTCGTACCCTGACCGCCTTGGGACGACCCTTGACTCCGGGGGGCGATCGGGTTAAAAACAAACATTCGTTTGGTAGACCGATGACGCACCCCGAGCGCACCCCCCGGATCGACAATCGCCTGCCGCAAGTGCTTGATGCAGCGGCAAGTCTTTTTCGCTCCAAAGGGTATCCCAGCACCTCGATGCGGGACATCGCCAAGGCGGTCGGGATGCTGCCGGGCTCCCTCTACTACCACTTTCCTTCGAAAGAGGAGCTGCTGGTGGCGGTGTACAGCGCGGGCGTCGAGCGCGTCGCGCGGGCGGTGCGCGAGGCCGTCGCGGGCGCGGAGGGGCCGTGGGAGCGGCTGGAGGCAGGCTGCCGGGCGCACCTCGAGGCGCTGCTGGGCGGCAGCGAGTTCGCCCAGGTGGTGATCCGAATCTTTCCCGGCGACGCGCCGGGCGTCGAGGACCGCCTGGCTGCGCTGCGTGAAGGTTACGAGCGCCAGTTCCGCGAGCTGGTCGAGGACCTGCCGCTCGCCCGC
>CAZGTK010000367.1:0-3136 GCA_964528415.1 uncultured Burkholderiales bacterium
GCGATGAACGCGGCCGGCGTCACCGCGAACCACGGCGGCACCGGAAAGCCCGCTGCGGAGAGCTCGGCCAGCGCCGCGCCCTTGCCGCCGAGCTGCTCGACGCCGGCCGCCTCGCCGGGATGCACGATCAGCGGAGGCTTCGCGCTCACGCGGTCCACGCCAGCGGCAGCAGGCCGACGGTGGTGTACATGCCGAGCGTCCACACGCCTGCCATCAGCTCGATCGCCCTGGCGTTCCTCGAGGTCGGGCGCGCCAGGAAGCGCAGCGCAACGCCCAGCGCGGCGGCCATGAGCAGCGCCAGCACGACGCTCGCGCGCCACGCGAAGGCGATCTCGCGCGCCGCGAGCCAGGCGATCCCGCCGCACAGCGCCACCGCCGCGAGCCAGAACCACGTCGCCCGGGCGCGCCCCCACAGCGCGCTGTAGGTCTCGACGCCTTCCTGCTCGTCCTGCGGCGCGCGGATCTTGCGGCCGATCTCGATGACGATGCCGTTGACGAAGCTCACGATCAGGAACCAGTGCAGGCCGTAGGGCACGCCGGCATCGTGCACCAGCCAGTCGAACGCCGTCACGTAGAAGTCGATCGCCGGCATGATCAGCATGTGCGAGAGCATGTAGGCGACCGGCCGCGCCTTCAGCCACGCCGGCACGCCGAACTCGATCGACATCAGCGCGAGGTACGCCCACACGGCAACCAGAATGACCAGCAGCGCCGGCTTCACCGCCAGCGCGACGCCGGTCTGGATCACCGCGGTGCCGACGCCGACCCAGCCCAGCTCGCGCAGCGTGACCAGCCCGCGCGGCACCGGCCGGTAGGGCCGGAAGCGGCGGTCGTCGTCGAAATCCTTGAACTCGTCGGCGATGCGCAGCTGGAAGAAGAAGAGCAGCGCGCTCAGGAACGCGGCGGCGCCGATCGAGACGGGCGGCAGCGCGCCCGCGCCGCGCAGCAGCGACGAGTAGCTCGCCGCCGACAGGCTGAACGCCAGCACCAGCGGCCCGTGGCCGAAAATCGGAAAGCGCTCGCGCTGGTAGGTCCACCAGCGGCCGGCGTCAGCCACGGCCGCGCGCCACCGCCGCTGCCGCGCCATGCGCGGCGCGCCGCCGCCGACGGCTGATCTCGATGGGCATTGCCCTCCCCTGTTCCACGCCCGGCTCCCGGTCAGCAAGACGCGTGCCGGTGCGGCAGAGCATTTTGCCCGTTTTCGAGCGACCGCGCGGCGCGCATGCCCGTCTCGTCGTCGCGCCGGCGCGGGTCTTTCCCGCAGTCCGATACGGGGCCCGCGGAATTCCTCGACTCAAACCGCTGGATTCCGGCTTCCGCCGGAATGACGCTCCTCCCATCGTCGCCCCGGCGCAGGCCCATGTCCGCGTCGCCCTGGCGCGGGCTCATCTGCTCGTCGCCCCCTCGCGCGCTTTTCTGCTCGGCGCTTCGCGAACGGTTCCAGCCAGAGCCTACGCGCTCAGCTGCGCGGCATGGAAGCGCAGGTGCTCTTCCATGAACGTGCCGATGAAGTAGTAGCCGTGGTCGTAGCCCTCGTGACGCCGCAGCGTGAGCGGCTGGCCGGCGTCGCGGCAGGCGGCTTCGAACGCGTCGGGATTCAACTGCGTCGGCAGGAATTTGTCGGCCAGCCCCTGGTCGACGAGGATCGGCCGGCCGAACGGCCGCCGACGCACGAGCTCGGTGGCGTCATGATCGAGCCACGCCGTGCGGTCCGCGCCGAGGTAGCCCGAGAACGCCTTCTCGCCCCACGGGCAGCGGCTCGGCGCGGCGATCGGCGCGAACGCCGAAAGCGAGCGGTAGCGTCCGGGATTCTTCAACGCGATGGTCAGCGCGCCGTGCCCGCCCATCGAGTGGCCGAAGATGCCCTGCGCATCCGCGCGCGCGGGGAACGCGGCGGCGACGATCTCCGGCAGCTCCCTGGCCACGTAGCTTTCCATGCGAAAGTGCTTCGACCACGGGGCCTGCGTCGCGTCGAGGTAGAAACCGGCGCCGGCGCCGAATTCCCAGTCGTCCGCCTCGCCCGCGATGCCGGTGTCGCGCGGGCTCGTGTCCGGCGCCACCAGCATGAGGCCGAGCTCGGCCGCCGCCCGCTGCGCGCCGGCCTTGATCATGAAGGTCTCCTCGGTGCAGGTGAGTCCGGCGAGGTAGTAGAGCACCGGCACCGGGCCCTTCTCCGCGGCCGGCGGCCGGTAGACGGCAAAGCGCATCGGCAGGCCGATCTCGCGCGAGGCGTGGCGGTAGAACTCCTGCACGCCGCCGAAGCAGCGGTGCTCGCTGATGATTTCCAAGTCAGGCATGTCGAGTCTCGATCCAATGAATTCACCGCCAAGGACGCCACGGCCGCAGAGCAAAAGCAAAATCCCATCAACGCGAGGAGCGCCGAACGCGAGGCAGGTCAAGGTGCGCTTCTTGGCGGGGCTCCTGCCGTCGGCTTGCCTGCGTCCGCACGTGCCCCGGCTCCGCGCACTGCGCGCGCTTTGCGTTGAACCGGCCCTGCTTCCTCTGCGCCCTCCGCGTCCCCGGCGGTGAAGAGAGTCAGTACACCACCACGCTGCGAATGGACTCGCCGGCGTGCATGAGGTCGAAGCCCTTGTTGATGTCCTCGAGCTTCAGCGTGTGGGTGATCAGGTCGTCGATGTTGATCTTGCCGTCCATGTACCAGTCGACGATCCTCGGCACCTCGGTGCGCCCCTTGGCGCCGCCGAACGCCGTGCCCTTCCACACCCGCCCGGTGACCAGCTGGAACGGCCGCGTGGCGATCTCCTGCCCCGCCCCGGCCACCCCGATGATCACCGACACGCCCCAACCCTTGTGGCAGCACTCCAGCGCCTGGCGCATCACCTCGACGTTGCCGATGCACTCGAAGCTGTAGTCGGCGCCGCCGTTGGTGAGGTTCACGAGATGCGGCACAAGGTCGCCTTCGACTTCCTTCGGATTCACGAAGTGCGTCATGCCGAATTTCTCCGCGAGCGCGCGCCGCGCGGGGTTGAGATCGACGCCAACGATCATGTTGGCGCCCACCAGGCGCGCGCCCTGGATCACGTTCAGGCCGATGCCGCCCAGCCCGAACACCACCACGTTGGCCCCCGGCTCCACCTTCGCCGTGTTGATCACCGCGCCGATGCCCGTGGTCACC
>CAZGTK010000368.1:0-3116 GCA_964528415.1 uncultured Burkholderiales bacterium
GCTCGCGAGCAGGCGGTCGGCGATCGCGCGGGCGCCCTCGACGCTGTGATCGTCCTTCTCGGGCAGCACGGTGCCGAGCATGGAGCATCCCGTGCGCAGCACGTCCATCGGGTGCGCGGCGGCGGGTACGCACTCGAGGACCGCCTTCACCGCGGCCGGCAGCCCGCGCAGGGACTTCAGGCGCCGGCGGTAGCCGGCCAGCTCGGCGCGCGTCGGCAGCTCGCCGTACACGAGCAGGTGAGCAACTTCCTCGAACAGGGCGTGGCGCGCGAGGTCGAGGATGTCGTAGCCGCGGTAGTGCAGGTCGTTGCCGCTGCGGCCGACGGTGCAGATGGCGGTGTTGCCGGCGGCGACGCCGGAGAGGGCTACGGATTTCTTTGCGCCGGGCGTGGCGGTGGCGGGGGCCTCGCTCATTCCTCTTTCTCCTTGGCAAACAGCTGGTCGAGCTTCTGCTCGTAGGCGTGGTAGTCGAGGTAATCGTAGAGCTCGGCGCGCGTCTGCATCAGCGGCACGACGCTCTTCTGCGTGCCTTCCGCGCGCAGCGTCTGGTAGACCTTCAGCGCGGCCGCGTTCATGGCGCGGAACGCCGACAGCGGATAGAGGGCGATGCTCACGTTGGCGCTGGCCAGCTCCGCAGTCGTGAACAGCGGGGTCGAGCCGAACTCGGTGATGTTGGCGAGGACCGGTACCTTCACCGCGTCGGCAAACCGCCGGTACATGGCGAGCTCGGTCATCGCCTCGGGGAAGATCATGTCGGCGCCGGCCTCGACGAACGCGCGGGCGCGCTCGATCGCGGCGTCCAGGCCCTCGACGGCGAGGGCGTCGGTGCGCGCCATGACGACGAAGCTCGCGTCGGTGCGGGCGTCCACCGCCGCCTTGATGCGGTCCGCCATCTCGCCTCTGGAGACGATCGCCTTGCCGGGGCGATGCCCGCAGCGCTTGGCCTGGACCTGATCCTCGATGTGCATCGCGGCGGCACCGTACTTGATCAACGATTTCACGGTGCGGGCGATGTTGAAGGCGCTGCCGAAGCCGGTGTCGGCGTCCACCAGCAGCGGCAGGGTGGTGACGTCGGTGATGCGGCGCACGTCGGTGAGGACGTCGTCCAGCGTGCTGATGCCCAAGTCGGGCAGGCCCAGCGAGCCGGCGGCGACGCCGCCGCCGGAGAGGTACAACGCGCGGTAGCCGCTGCGCTCGGCGAGACGCGCGGCGTAGGCGTTGATGGCGCCGACGACCTGCAGGGGCTTCTCGGCTTTCACTGCGGCGCGGAAGCGCGCGCCGGGGGTCGCGAGTTCGTTCATGCCGGTGGCTGGATTCCAGAGGGCCGGGAGCCCGGAGGGCGGGCTCGAAGGGGCCATTATCCGCGCGCTCTCCGTCGCCTGTCAAATGTCTTATATCTTATATAAGACTAGGCCAAAGCTCAGCCGCAGAGCAGCGCTCCCGCCTGCGCCGGGATCTCGGCGCCGGTGGCGGCGGCGCGCGTCAGCGTGCTCCAGAAGTAGCGATAGCTGGCGCGGTCGTGCAGCTCGCCATGGTAACGGACCGGCCCCCAGTCGGCCGCCTGCGCGGCGAGCAGGATCTCCGTCGCCCGCTGCACTTCCACGGCGCTGGGCCGCAGGGCGTCGACGATGGGCACGATCTGGCTGGGGTGGATGCTCCACATTCGCAGGTAGCCGAACTCCAGGTGCGCGCGCCGGGCGTCGTCGCGCACCTGCTCCGGGTTGTCGAGATCGAGCGTGACGTTGTGGGCGGGCACGCAGCCGTTGGCCAGCGCCGCCGCAGCGATCTCGGCCTTGGCCCGCCGCACCAGCGCGTGCTCGAACTGCCCGGGACTGCGCATGGCGCTCGCCGGAATCGCGCCGTGATGGCCGCTGACGAAATCCAGCAGGCCGAAGTCCAGCACCTCCACCGACGGCAGCGCCGCGAGCGCGAACGCATCCCGCAGGGCGCCGTGGGTCTCGATCAGGACGTGCACCGGGACGCGTCGTTCGAGGCCGAGGCGACGCTCGCTCTCGCGCAGGTAATCGATGACGACGCTGGCCTGGGGCGCCGAGGTGACCTTCGGAATCGTGACGTAGGCGACCCAGTCGCCCGCGCGCGCCAGAAAGATGTCGAGGTCGCGGCGCCAATGGGGATGGCTCGGGTCGTGAATGCGCACGCCGCACCGTCCGAAGGCGTTGTCGGCCGAGGCGATGACGGCGGCGGCCATCTCCGCGTGCTCGGCCTCGCGGCCGGCCGGGGCGCCATCCTCGCAGTCGCAGGTGACGTCGAAGACGGGGCCCAGCTCGCGCTGCAGGCCGAGCGCCTTGCGGATGAACCGCTCGTGGCCCGCGTAGTGGTCGCAGACCGGCAAGGCCGGGATCGGCCGCTCGCCGGGGAACAGGACCTGTTCCGGGGACAGGCTGCCGGGCATGGCGCCGACGGGGACGAGCGCTCAGCCCAGCAGATGCTGTACGGCGCTGCGTTCCTCGAGCAGTTCCTTGTGCGTCGCTTCGATGCGGGCGCGGCTGAAGTCGCTGACCGGCAGCCCGGCGACGATCTGGTAGCGACCGTCCTTGCAGGTCACGGGATAGCCGAAGATCACCCCCTCCGGGATGCCGTAGCTGCCCTCCGACGGGATGCCCATGGTGACCCAGTCGCCGGCGGGGGTGCCGTAGATCCAGTCGCGGACGTGGTCGATGGCCGCGTTGGCCGCGCTGGCCGCGCTGGACAGCCCGCGGGCCTCGATGATGGCGGCGCCGCGTTTCTGCACCGTGGGAATGAAGTCGGTCTCCAGCCAGCTCTGGTCGTTGATCAGGGACCAGGCCTTCTTGCCGTCCACCTCGGCGTGAAAGATGTCCGGGTACTGCGTCGCCGAGTGGTTGCCCCACACGACCACCTTGCGCACGTCGCCGACCGGCTTGCCGAGCTTGGCCGCGATCTGCGAGCGGGCGCGGTTGTGGTCGAGCCGCATCATGCCGGTGAAGCTCTTCGGGTCCAGGTCCGGCGCGTTCTTCATCGCGATGTAGGCGTTGGTGTTGGCCGGGTTGCCGACGACCAGCACCTTGACCGAGCGCTTCGCCACCTCGTTCAGGGCGCGGCCCTGCGTCGTGAAGATGGCGCCGTTCGACTCCAGC
>CAZGTK010000369.1:0-3105 GCA_964528415.1 uncultured Burkholderiales bacterium
GTGGTACTTGTACATCGTCGGCCCGCCGCCGGTGGCCAGCACCACCGCATCGGCGCGCGCGAGCACGAACTCGCCCGTGCGCATGTCCACGAGCAGCACGCCGGCGATGCGGCCGCCGTCGCGGGAGCCGACGAGCTCGAGCGCGCGGTGCTCCTCCAGGCGCCGGATGCCGCGCGCCCAGACCTGCTCGGCGAGCCGGTTGATGATCTCGATGCCGGTGAGGTCGCCCTTGTGCACGGTGCGGTCGAAGGTCTGGCCGGCGAACGCCTTCTGGTGCAGCGTGCCGTCCGGATTACGGTCGAAGAAGCAGCCGAGCTCGTTCTCCAGCTCGTGGATGCGCTCGACGGCCGTCTCCACCAGGGTCCAGGCCAGGTCCTGATCCGGCAGCCACTTGCCGCCTTCGATGGTGTCCATGAAATGGCGCTCGACGGAATCGCCGGCGGCGAGCGCGACGTTGTAGCCGCCCTGGACCATGCGCGTGCACCCGCATTTGCCGAGCAGGCCCTTCACCGCCACCGTGATCTCCAGCTCGGGCGCGCGCTGGTGCGCGTGCAGGGCGGCGAACAGGCCGGCGCCTCCGGACCCCAGGATCAGCACGTCAGTGGCAATCGATCGCATGCCTCGTTTCTCCGTTGGAAAGCGGGCGGCGGGGATCAGGCGGCGCCCTTGACGCCGAGCGCCGCCAGGGCCGCGGCGCGCCGCTCCTGCGCGGTTTGCTTGACGGTGCGGTAGATGCTGCCGCCTTGGCTGTCCATCGCCACCAGCAGGGGGCCGAAGCCGCGCACGCGGAACTTCCACAGCGATTCCGGGTTGAGGTCGTCGAGGTCGACGTCCTCGATCGACTCGACCCAGGTCGTTTCCAGCGCGGCGGTGCCGCCGATGATGGCGAGGTAGACGCCGCCCAGGTCCCGGAACGCCGCCGTCGACTGCTCCCCCAGCCCCCCCTTGCCGATGATCATGCGCACGCCGTTTTTCTCCATCAGCGGCCGCGTGAACCGCTCCATGCGCATGCTGGTGGTGGTGCCGATGCACACCGGCGCGTAGCCGGCCGGAAACTCGGCGCTTCGCTCGACCTTGCGGACGTTGGGCGCGGTGTGGATCACGGCGTGGCCGGCGAGGTCGAAGCGCGTCGCGCGGCCGCGGTCGAAAAGGTGGATCTGGGTCGCGTCGCGGATGCCGTAGAGCGTGCCGTTCAGCGTGACCGTGTCGTTGATGCGAAGCTTGCGGATGTCGGGCTCCGACACCGGCGGAGTGAGGTCGTAGTGGGCCATGGTCAGAATCCGTACTCGACGCCGCGCGGCGTGAACGTGGCGCTGGCGCGCCGGGCCGAATGACACTGCATGTTCACCGCCACCGGGTTCATGGTGATGTGGGTCGCCGCCAGTTCGACGTGCACGGCGAAGGCGGTGGAATCGCCGCCCAGGCCCTGCGGGCCGATGCCGAGGCTGTTCACCACCTGCGAGAGCTCCTGCTCGAGCCTCGCGCCCTCGGGATCGTCGCAGCGGCTGCCGAGCGGCCGCGTTGCCGCCGTCTTCGCCAGGTGCACGCAGAGGTCCGCGCTGCCGCCGACGCCGACCCCGACGATGGGTGGCGGGCAGGTCTTGCCGCCCGCGTCCAGGACGCAATCGACGACGAAGGTCTTCACCGCGTCAAGCCCTTCCGCCGGCACCGCCATGCGCAGCCAGGAGTTGTTCTCCGAGCCGCTGCCCTTGGGAATCATGCGGATCGTGAGCTCTTCGGGACGGTCGACGAAATCGACGTGGATGACCGGCACCCGCGCGCCGCAGGACGTGTGCTCGTTCCTGCGCGTGATCGGGTGCACCACCGACGAGCGCAGCGGATGCTCGCGCGTCGCCCGCGCGCAGCCGCGGGCGATGGCGTCCTTGAGGTCGACGCCGTCCACCTGCACGCCGCGGCCGATCTCGACGTTGTAGATCGGGATCCCGGTGTCCTGGCACAGCAGGTTGCGGGTGTCCTCGGCCACCGCGATGTTGCGGATCATGGTGCCGAGCACCCGCTTGGCGCCCTGGTCCGTCTCGGCGGCATCGAGGTGCTGGAAGCCCTGCTTGATGTCGTCCGGCAGGATCTTCAGCGCGCGGATGTAGAGCTCCTTGGCGACTTCCTCGACAGCGACGGGATCAACGTTCATGGTCATTCCTCGCGAGCGTCAGTGTTGCATTCCCCACTTGCGCACGGTCTTGGCCTCGACGTTGCGGAAGATGACGTTCTCCACCGCCAAGCCGATCAGGATCACGGTGAAAAGGCCCGCGAACACCGCCGGGATCTCCAGCAGGTTCTTGTTCTCGTAGATGAACCATCCCAGCCCGCCGGAGCCCGAGGACACCCCGAACACCAGCTCCGCCGCGATCAGCGTGCGCCAGGCGAACGCCCAGCCGATCTTCAGCCCCGTCAGGATGCTCGGGAAGCCGGCCGGGATCAGGATCTTGGTCACGTAGCCGAAGCCCGAGAGCCCGTAGTTGCGCCCCACCATGCGCAGGGTGGCGGAGACCGACATGAAGCCCGAATGCGTGTTCAGCGCCACCGGCCACAGCACCGCGTGAATCAGCACGAAGACGATCGACGCGTTGCCCAGCCCGAACCAGATCAGCGCCAGCGGCAGCAGCGCAATGGCGGGCAGCGGGTTGAACATGGAGGTCAGGGTCTCGAGCAGGTCGTTGCCCAGCCGCGTGGTGATCGCCAGCACCGTGAGCACCGCCGCGATCGCCAGCCCCGAGGCGTAACCCATCAGCAGCACCTTGATCGAGTACCACGCCTTGCCGATCAATCCACCCTCGACGATGGCTTCCCAGAAGGCCTCCACCGTGGAGGTGAAGGTGGGAAACAGCAGCGGGTTGTTGAGCTGGCGCGCGTAGACCTCCCAGACCAGCGCCAGCACCACCAGCAGCACGCCCTTGCGCACCCAGCCCTGGTTGTAGATTTTCTCCCACAGCGTGAGCGGCTTCTCCACCACGCCGAACGCCGTCTCCAGCGAGTCCCGGACGAACTCCGGTCGATGCACCTGCGCGTCAGGCATGGGCCACCTCCTCTGTTTCCTCCACCTGGTCGGCGAAGAGCATGTCGTGGATGCGGTCGGAGAGCTTGTGC
>CAZGTK010000370.1:0-3104 GCA_964528415.1 uncultured Burkholderiales bacterium
GCATGGTTTCTCCCTCTTTGGCCCCAAGGGCGGGACGCTGGCTTTGCTGGATGGCAACAGTTTAACGCCGGCGGCGGCCCGGAAATCTTGAACTAGATCAAGAAACGACGGCGGGGAGCCGACCGGCTCCCCGCCCGAATCGCGCCGCGATGGTGTCTATTGCTCCTGGGCCGCCCACGGGCGGTAGCGCTGCAGCTGCTCGCGCTGTTCCTTGGTCAGCACGCCCTCGATCTTCTCGCGGGCGTCCATCGCCTGCTCGAAGCGCTGCTGGCGCAGTTCGGAGAGCTTCCGGTACTGGGCCGAGATGGCCTGGCGGTCGCGCTGGGGCGCCGACAACAGCTTGCGCAGCTCGTAGCTTTCTTCCTGCATCTTGCCCATCAGGTCCCAGTTCTTCTTGCGGGTCTCTTCCTGGATCTGCTCGATCTTGTTCCACTGGTCTTCGGTCAGGTTGAACTGGGAGAGCATGCCGTAGCCCATGCCCATGCCGAGTCCCATGCCGTAGCCGCCCATCATGCCGGGACCCATCATCCCGCCCATCATGCCGGGACCCATGCCGTAGCCGGGGCCGTACCCGCCTTGTCGGCGGTCGTCGTCGCCGCGCTGTCCGGGACCGTAGCCGTAGCCGCCCATCATGCCGGGGCCCATGTGACCGCCGGGTCCGTAGCCGCCCATCATGCCCGGGCCGTAGCCGCTGCCCTGGGGCGGCTCGGCCAATACCGTGGCGGCGCCCGCCGCGGTTCCCGCGGCGATCAAGGCGGCGATGGCTGTCTTGCGGATATCGATGCGTTTCATGGCTTGCTCCTCTGCTTGCGTGTTTGCGAAAAAGCGGCACGCCGAGACGGCGCGCAGCGGGCCCGTTGCGGGCACGGTGAGGATCAGCGGGGGATCAAATCAGCAGAGACTCGAACAGGATGTAGAGCGGGGTATGAACAGCCACGATCTCGTAGCCTGACGACGGCCGCGGCGCCGCCGGCTTGGCGGTCGCTGCGGCGCGCACGGCTTCCGGACGGACGAGCGGATCGATCCGCGGCGGGGTGGAGGCCGTGGCGATGTCCCCGCACCCGCCATGGTGGCAGTGCAGCTGATTGCGCGCGCCGATCGAATCGAGGCCCCGCGCTTGCGCCGGGCGCGAGATTGCGTCGTCGTCGCAGTGCTCGCCGGCCGCCGGTCGATGCGCATGGACCGCGGCAGCGGCCAGCGCGAGAACCGTGGCGGCGAGCAGGACAGTCAGGCGATGACCGATCGCGTGCATGGCGATTACCTTTGCAGCGGAGTCGGGAATCCGCCTTGACACAGATCAAGCCCTCCCGGAACTACGCCGCAATGCTGTCGCGAACGCGCTGCAGGCGGGTCTTCACTTCGGCTGCGATCGTTGCGACGTCGGGATTGTCCACCAGCTCGAGCACCGCCTGCGGGTCCATGAAGCCGACCCATATGCGGCCGTCATCCTCCTCGCGGACGACGACATTGCAGGGCAGCAGCAGCCCGATGTCGGGCTCCGCGTCGATCGCCTGCTTCGCCAGCGGCGGGTTGCACGCGCCCAGGATGCGGTAGGGCCTGCGGTCGACGTCGAGCTTCTTCTTCAACGTCGCCTTGACGTCGATGTCCGTGAGGACGCCGAAGCCTTCCTTCTGCAGCGCTTCGGTGACCTTCTGGACGGTGGCGTCGAACGTGCCTGACAGGTGGGTGCTGAATCCGTACATGAGAGTGCCTCTTTTTTCGCTCTTCCCGAGCCCGTTCAAGCAATGACCCGCAATGGGTGCCGAAGTTTCCGCGACCCGGGGCGCGTTGCCTATGCCGTCGCCGGTACGGCCGAGGCGGCGGCCCGGAGCGCGCGTGCGCGCAGGAGCAGGTAGGCCGCCGGCAGCACGAACATCGACAGCAGCGGCGCCGTGATCATGCCGCCCACCATCGGCGCGGCGATGCGCTGCATCACCTCGGAGCCGGTGCCGGTGCCCACCAGGATCGGAAACAGCCCCGCCAGGATCACCGCCACCGTCATCGCCTTGGGCCGCACCCGCAGCACCGCGCCCTCGGCGATGGCCGCGGCCACGGCCTCGCGGCTGGTGAGGCGTCCCTCGCGCCGGTAGCGCTCGAGCGCTTGGTCCAGGTAGATCAGCATCACCACGCCGAACTCGGCGGCGAGCCCCGCCAGGGCGATGAAGCCGATCACGCTGGCCACCGACGCGTTGTGGCCGAGCGCGTAGATCAGCCACACGCCGCCCACCAGCGCGAACGGCACGCCGGTCATCACCAGCAGCGCCGAGTCCATGCGCCGGAACGTGAGATAGAGCAGCGCGAGAATGATGACGAGCGTGAACGGCACCACCACCCGAAGCCGCGCGGCGGCGCGCTCCAGGTATTCGTACTGCCCGGACCAGGCGATGGAATAGCCCGGAGGCAGCCGCACGCGGTCGCGCACCGCCGCCTTGGCTTCGCCGACGAATCCGCCCAGGTCGCGGCCGCGCACGTCCACGTAGACGTAGCTCGACAGCCGCGCGTTGTCGCTCTTCAGCATCGGCGGCCCGTCGGCGACGGCGATGTCCGCCACCGCGCCCAGCGGCACCGTGAGGCCGCCCTCCAGCACGATGGGCAGCGCGCGCAGCTCCTCCACCGAGCCGCGCACCTCGCGCGGGTAGCGCACGTTGACCGGAAAGCGTTGCAGGCCCTCCACCGTTTCGGCGATGTTCTCGCCGCCGATGGCGAGCGCCACCACGTCGTGGACGTCGGCGACGTTGAGGCCGTAGCGCGCCGCGCGCGAGCGGTCGACGCGCACGTTGATGTAGCGCCCGCCGGCGACGCGCTCGGCCAGCGCCGAGGCCACGCCCGGCAGGTCACGCACCACGGCTTCCACCTGCGCCGCCACCTGCTCGATGCCGGCGAGTTCCGGGCCGGAGACCTTGATGCCGACCGGGCTCTTGACGCCGGTGGCCAGCATGTCGATGCGGTTGCGGATCGGCTGCACCCAGAGGTTGGCGAGACCCGGCACCTTGAGCGCGGCGTCCAGCTCGGCGATCAGCCGTTCCTGGGTCATGCCCGGACGCCACTCGGATTTCGGCTTCAGCTGCACGACGGTCTCCACCATCTCCAGCGGCGCCGGGTCG
>CAZGTK010000371.1:0-3095 GCA_964528415.1 uncultured Burkholderiales bacterium
TCGCCAGGGACCTCCGGTTCGAGACGACCTCGATCACGGTCAAGGCCGGCGAAGAAGTCAGCCTGCCGGTGCCCGAGGGCGTGTGGCAGGAGCTCTACGCCGTGTATCGACTCGCGATCGAGCACAACGTGACCGAGACGCCGCTCCTCGCCTACCGCGGCGAGCGCGTGCGCACGAGCCCGCGGCTCGAGCTGGCCAAGGCCCTGATGCTGGACGTCGCCTACCCCGAGAGCATGGCGCCCGCGCACATCGAGCTTGCTTACCGGATCGCCGGCCGCCTGGCGCCGGCCTTCGTCATGAGTTGCCATTCCGACCCGCTGGCGCCGTTCGCCGCCGACCTCGCGCGGCCGCGCGCGCCGCATCGCGCGGCGGACGCCGATGCCGACGCGCCGACGCTGCTGCACTTCGGCGCGGGCCTCGCGCTGGAGAAGCTGCAGGGGCTGCTGGCCGACGCGGAGGCGCCGCGGCCCGGACGCGAGCCGCCGTTCGGGACCGAATTCACGCCCGCCGACGAGATCACCGTGATCCGCCACCTGCTCGCGTACTGGGGGCCCAGCCCCCCGCACCGCGTGCACGCTCGCATCCACGCCGAGGCCGCGCTGGAGGTGATCCACGGTTACCGCTCGGTGTGCGCCGCGCTCACGCGCGTCGACTACAGCGGCGTGGCGGATCTGTCCGACGAGCTCAAGGTTCGCTTCGGCAAGCGCGACGCGCTGGAGCTCACCGAAGAGCACGTCGAGCTTTCACCGGAGACGTGGCGGCAGGAGGATCTGAGCGTCGGCGGCGTCGGCACCGTGATCCCGCCGTCGACGGGCGGCTGGGCGGCGATCGGCTGCCTGTGCGCGGTCAGGACGGCCGACGCGCCGCACTGGATGACCGGCGTGATCCGCCGCCTGGTGACCGACCGCCAGGGCCGGCTGCACGCCGGCATCGAGCTGCTGGCCAAGGACCCGCTGGCGGTATGGCTGCGCGTGATGGGCAGCGCCGCGACCGGCGTGTCGAACTGGGCGACGACCTCGGGCTCGTTCGAGATCGACTACGTCGAAGCCATCATGCTGAGCGACAGGCGCGACTCCATTCGTGACTGCGACGCCGCGATGCCCGCGGGAACCTACGCGCCCGGCAAGCTGATGGAGCTGATGCTCGGCGACGGCTCGCGCCAGATCGTGCTCACCGGACTTCTCGAGTCCGGCAAGGACTTCGAGCGCGTGCGCTTCGAGTGGTCCTCCGCCGCCTGACCCGCCGCGCCTAGCACAGCCGCATGTTGCCGAGCCAGAGCAGCGCGTCGGGCGCGAGGTAGGCGCGGAACGCCAGCGCCGCCACCACCACCGCAAGCACCGTCAGCAGCACCATCAGCCAGGGCGGCAGGCCGCCGTCGAGCAGCGTCTTCATGCCGGCCTCCCCGACGCCGCCGGCGCGCGCGCGATCTCGCGGTCGTCGATCGGCCAGTGCAGGATCGCCGCCACCACGCCGAGGCCGATGGCGATGAGCCACACCGAGTTGTACGAGCCGGTGGCGTCGAACAGGAAACCGCCCAGCCAGACGCCGAAGAAGCTGCCCACCTGGTGGCCGAAGAAGACGAAGCCGAACAGCGTCGCCAGGTACTTCACGCCGAAGATCTGCGCGACGACGCCGTTGGTGAGCGGCACGGTGGACAGCCACAGCAGGCCCATCACCGCCGAGAAGACGTACACGCTGGCGGGCGTGATCGGCAGCAGCAGGAACACCGAGATGACGGCCGCGCGCGCGAGGTACAGCCAGGCCAGCAGGTACTTGCGCCGGAAATGGGCGCCAAGATGCCCGGCCGCGTAGGAGCCGATGATGTTGAACAGGCCGATCAGCGCGAGGCCCAGCATGCCGACGTTCACCGGCAGCCCGCGGTCGACGATGAACGCCGGAAAGTGCACGGCGATGAACACGACCTGGAAGCCGCAGACGAAGAAGCCGAAGCACAGCAGCAGGAAGCCGCGATGGGCGCCGGCCTCGCGCAGCGCCTCGCGCAGCGACTGGCCCGACACCGCGCTCGGGCCCGGCGTTTCTCGGCGCTCGGCCAGCGCGCTCGCGAGCGGCGCCATCAGCAGCGCCAGCGCCGCCAGCACCAGCAGCGAGGCGAACCAGCCGAGCCCGCCGATCAGCGCCTGCGACACCGGCAGCATGGCGAACTGGCCGAACGAGCCCGCCGCCCCGGCGATGCCGAAGGCGACGCTGCGCTTCTCGGGCGGGAACGCGCGGCCGACCGCGCCGTAGATGATGGAAAAGCCGGTGCCCGAGAGCCCGAGGCCGATCAACAGCCCCGCGCTCGCGCTCAGCGCGAGCCCGCTGTCCGACACCGCCATCAGCGCCAGGCCCAACGCGTAGAGGACGCCCCCCGCCACCACGACGCGACCCGCGCCGAAGCGGTCCGCGATCATGCCCGAGAACGGCTGCGCCGCGCCCCACACCAGGTTCTGCAGCGCGATCGCGAAGGCAAACGTCTCGCGTCCCCAGCCGTAGGCATCGCTCATCGGCTGCAGGAACAGGCCGAAGCCGTGGCGGATGCCGAGCGCGAGCGACAGCACCGTGCCGCCGCAGACCAGCACCACCATGGGGGTACGCCAGTTGTTCTTCATCCCTCGACAAGGCGGCGTCGGCCGCCGGTTCACCCTGACCGTCGGCAGTATACGGCCCGCGCCCGGAGCGACCAAGGCACAGGAGTTTTCACCCGCGCTCAACAATCCGCGCGCGCGGCGCGTCCTTTGCGCCGCCGCTCCGATCGTCTATGCTTTTTTGAAAGGGAGCCGCGACGCTCCCGGCACGCAGGCGGCGCCACGACCGCCCGGCAGGCACCGGTGGACCGAAATCCGAAAGGAGGGATGGCCATGGGTGCTCCGCCGTTCAAGCGCGCCGTCTGCGCCAGTCTGATCGCCTCGCTGCTCGCCGCGCCGGCCCTCGCCCGCGCCGAGAGCCCGCCCCGGGACCCCGACATCGCCGAGCTCAAGCGCCGGCTTGACGAGCAGGCGCGCCTGCTCGCCGAGCAGAAGCGCGTCCTCGAGCAGCAGGCCGCGGACCTGGCCCGGCAGAAAAGCGAGCTGCGCGACCTGCGCGAGCAGCTCGGG
>CAZGTK010000372.1:0-3082 GCA_964528415.1 uncultured Burkholderiales bacterium
GCCGTCGGCACCGGCTGCTCGAGCCGGCGCAGGCGGTTGTCGAGGTCGACGTAGAGGTCGCGCTGGCGTTTTCCGGTCTGGTCGTTGGCGTTGGCCAGTTCCTCGATCTGGCCGCGCAGCCGCGCCATGTCCTGCTTCAGCGTCTCGATCTGGGTGTACAGGTTGACGAGGCCCTGCGAGTTGATCTGCTCCTCGAGCTGCTTGATCCGGGTATCCAGCGCGGCGTTCTGCGCCTTCAGCTCCTGGATCTGCTTGCGCGCCTCGTCGTCGCCGAACAGCGCGTGGGCCGGGCCGCTGGCGGCGGCGAGCAGCCCCACCAGCAACACTGCCGCGGCGGACCGCGCGCCGCGGCCACCGCGGGTGTCAGTGGTCACGATCATTCACCTCGATAGACGATGTCGACGCGCCGGTTCTCGGCCCAGCACGCCTCCGTGGACTCGTTGCAGCGCGGCTTCTCCTCGCCGAAGCTGACCGCCTCGACCTGGTTCCCGCCGACGCCGAGCAGCTCCATCATCTTGCGCACGCTCTCGGAGCGCTTCTGCCCCAGCGCCAGATTGTACACGCGGCAGCCGCGCTCGTCGGCGTGGCCCTGCAGGATCACGGCCGCGCCGCGGTTGGTGCGCAGGTAGTTGGCGTGGGCCTGGACGATCGGCTTGTACTGGTCCTTCACCAGGAAGCTGTCGAAGTCGTAGTAGATGCTGCGCTTGGACAGGATGTTGGCGGGATCCTTGAGCGGGTCGCCGGCGAGGCCCTGGCCTCCCAGCGGACGCGTTTCGGTGCCGGTGCCGGCCTGTCCCGGCGCCTTGCCGGCGCGGTCCTCGACGGCGGCCGGCTCCTGCTCTTTGCCCGTGGTGCCGCAGCCGGCAACCAGCGCGGCCAGCAGGCAGGTCAAGATGATCTTCTTCATGAGCGGAACTCCTGGTGGATTATTTGACGAATGGACCCCAAGCGGGCTCCCGGATGTCCCCGGACTGGGTCGAGAGCCGTTGTTTGACGCGGCCGTCGCTGGAGACGACGGCGAGCACGCCCCGGCGGTTCACCTCCGTGGCGTAGACGATCATCTTGCCGTTCGGCGCGAAGCTGGGCGACTCGTCCAGCGTCGAGTCGGTGAGCACCTGCACCTGCGCCGTCACCATGTCCTGCACCGCGACGTTGAAGCGGCCGCCGCGGCGCGTGACGTAGGCGAAGCTCTTGCCGTCCGGCGCGTAGTCGGGCGAGACGTTGTAGTCGCCCTCGAAGGTGTAGCGCACAACGGAGCCGCCGCGCGCGGCGACGCGGTAGATCTGCGGACTGCCGCCGCGGTCGGACGTGAACAGCAGCCACTCGCCGTCGGGCGACCAGCTCGGCTCGGTGTCGATGAACCCCGAGTTGGTGATGCGCTGCAGGCCCGAGCCGTCCGCGTTGATGACGTAGACCTGCGAGATGCCGTCGCGCGTGAGCACCACCGCCAGCCGCTGGCCGTCGGGCGACCACGCCGGCGCGCTGTTCGAGCCCTTGAAGTTGGCGACCTGACGGCGCTGGCCGCTCAACAGGCTCTGCACGTAGACGATCGGCTTCTTGTTCTCGAACGAGACGTAGGCGAGCTGGGTGCCGTCCGGCGACCAGGACGGCGAAATGATGGGCTCGTTGGACGCCGCCACCGTCTGCGCGTTGAAGCCGTCGGCGTCGGCCACCTGCAGCTCGTAGCGCGCGCCCTGGCGCATGACGTAGGCGATGCGGGTCGAGAACACGCCGCGGTCGCCGGTCAGCTTCTCGTAGACGACGTCGGCGATGCGGTGCGCGGTCTGGCGCAGCTGCTGGGGCGGCACCGTATAGGTGAAGCCGGCCAGCTGCTGCTGCTTGACGACATCCATCAGCCGGAAGCGCAGCTCGTAGCGGCCGTCGGGCAGCGGGCTCACCGCGCCGATCACGATGGCCTCGGCGCCGCGCGCCTGCCATTCGGGAAACGCGACGTCGCCGGGCTCGGACGGCTGGCTCGCGCCGGGCGGCACCAGCCGGAACAGCCCGGAGCGCGTGAGGTCCGCGCCGATGACGTCGGTCACGCGCGACGGCAGGACGCCCTCGCGGGCGAACGGCACGACCGCGATCGGGATCTGGTTGGCGCCGCCGCCGATGATCTCGATCGTCAGGGAGGCTTGGGCCGGAATCGCCAGGGCCAGCAGCGGCGCCGCCAGCAGGAGCCGCCACGCGCGGCCGAAGGAGAAGGGCATGCTCATGAATTCAAAAATTATAACAAAGTGGAGGGGGTCATCATTCGACCGGACGGAATTTCAGCGTCAGGTTGCGGAATTCGCCGAACATGGCCGGGTCGGCCGGCAGCGGCAGCGGCTCGGATTTCTTGATCGCCCGCTCCACGGCGGCATCGTACGCCGGCACCCCGCTCGGCTTGCGCAGCCGCACCGACAGCACGCCGCCGTCGGGCAGCAGCACCACGTCGAACTGCGCTTCGGGGTTGCCCGGCACGTCCGGCGGCATGACAACGTTGCGCTTGATCTTCTCCCGGATGCGGAAAATCGTCTCGTTCCTCAGGTTGGCCAGCGCCGAGAGGCGCGCCTGCTCGGCCCGCGCCAGCGCCTCCTGCTGGGCGCGCTGGGCGGCCAGCATCTGCTGCTCGCGCGCGATCGCGGCCTGGATCTGGCGCTGCCGCTCGGCCTCTTCCTTGCGCTTGCGCTCGGCCTCTTCCTTCTTCGCCTGCTCGATGCGCTTGCGCTCCTCTTCTTCCTTGCGCTTCTTCTCCAGCTCGGCCTTCTTGCGCTTTTCCTCCTCGAGGCGGCGCTTCTCGGCCTCCTCCTTCCGGCGCTTTTCCTCTTCCAGCTTCTGCTGTAACGCGATGTCCGGCTTTTCGGGTTCCACCTTGGCCGGCTCCGGCGGCGGCGCAGGCGCCGGCCGGGGCGGCTCCGGCGCCGGCTCGGGCGGCGGCGGGGGCGGCGTCACCGCCTTCGGCGGCTCCGGCTGCGGCGGCAGGTCGCTCCACAGCGCCACCGACGTCGCCTGCGGGATGTCGGCCCGCCAGCTCACGCCGACGATGAGAAACACGAGAAACGCGAGGTGCACCCCCAGCGCCAGCCGCGCGGAGGGCAGC
>CAZGTK010000373.1:0-3078 GCA_964528415.1 uncultured Burkholderiales bacterium
TCGAAATTGTCGAGCAGCGACCAGACGAAGTAGCCGCGCACGTCGGCGCCGGCGCGCATCGCCTCGTTCATCGCGCCCGTGTACTTCTCCAGGTACATGATGCGCTTGGGGTCGTCGACGCGGCCCTTGTCGTCGGGCGCGTCGTGGCCGCCGGCGCCGTTCTCGGTCACGTAGATCGGCAGCCGGTAGCGGCGCGAAAGATCGACGAGCTCGTCGCGGAACGCCTCCGGGTAGATCGGCCAGCCGATCTCGGACACCGGCGCGTCGGCCGGCGCGGAGCCCCACGCGAAGCCCCACACCGTGCCCGCCTCCGCCTTGGCGAAGATCGGGCCGTAGTGGTTGAGGCCGAACCAGTCGATCGGCCGGCAGATCCGCGCGATGTCGCCGCCCCGGACGTAGGGCGCGATCGCCTCGGCGAGGTGCGGCGGGTAGTGGCCCAGCAGCTGCGGATCGGGGAACGCGCGGTTCCAGTGCTCGTCCAGCCAAACCTGCGCTTCGCGGTCGGCGTCGGTGTCCTTTTCCGGCCACACGACCTGCCGATTGTGGATCGCGCCGATCGACGCGTCCGGCACCAGCGCGCGCAGCACGTCGACGCCGGCGCCGTGCGCGAGGTTGACGTGGTGGATCGCCTTCAGGTGCGCCTCCCGGTCCTTCTGCCCCGGCGCGCACCAGTCCATCGCGTAGCCGAACAGCGTGAACACGGAGAACTCGTTGAACGTCGCCCAGCGCCGCACGCGGTCGCCGTAGCGCCGCGCGGTCAGCGCCGCGTAGTCGGCGAACCAGCCGGCCGAGTCGCGGCTGGTCCAGCCGCCGAGATCCTCGAGCGCCTGCGGCAGGTCCCAGTGGTACAGGCAGATCCATGGCTCGATCTCGGCCTTCAGCAGCTCGTCGATCAGGCGGTCGTAGAAGTCGAGCCCGGCTTCGTTCGCCCGCCCGCGGCCCCTGGGCAGCACGCGCGGCCAGGCGATGGAGAAACGGTAGGCGTCGAGGCCCATCTCCTTCATCAGCGCGACGTCCTCCGCGTAGCGGTGGTAGTGGTCGCACGCGACGTCGCCGGTATCGCCGTTCGCCACCTTGCCGGCCGTGCGGCAGCGGGTGTCCCAGATGCTGGGCGCGCGGCCGTCGTCGGCGACGGCGCCCTCGATCTGGTAGCTCGAGGTGGAAACGCCCCAGACGAAATCGGCGGGCCAGTTTCCGGGCGGGGTGGGCATCGGCGGTCTCCAGGCGGTGATCGTGAGGCCGCCATTCTCCACCGGCAGGGTGCGCAAAGGAAGTGGCGTCCGGCCGTGACCCGCGGGTCGCGCTCGCCTACACTGGGACCTTCGCCGCTTCCCGCGCGTCGGAGGACTTCGTGGCCGAGATCATCCTGCATCACTATCCGCAGTCGCCCGTTTCCGAGAAAGTCCGGATCGGGCTCGGCATCAAGCGCCTCGCGTGGCGCTCGGTGGAAGTCCCGCGGCTGCCGCCGAAGCCCGACCTGATGCCGCTCACCGGCGGCTACCGCCGCGCGCCGGTCATGCAGATCGGCGCCGACGTCTACTGCGACAGCCAGTGCATCCTGCGCGAGCTCGAGCGCCGGCACCCCGAGCCGACCTTCTACCCCGGCGGCGGCGCCGGCATGCCGTGGGCGGTGAGCCGCTGGACCGACGGCGAGCTGTTCGACCTGGTCGTGCGCGTGATCCTCGGCCATGCGCCGGAAAAGCTTCCGCCGGAATTCGCGCGCGACCGCGGGCGGCTGTACCTCGGCCCGGACTGGGACCTGCAGAAGGTGCACGCGGACCTGCCCCACGTGCTGGCGCAGATCCGCGGCGAGTTCGGCTGGATCGACCAGCGCCTCGCGTCAGGGCGCGCGTTCATCCTCGGCAGCGACCCGGGGCTGCCGGACGCGCTGTGCTATTACCTGGTGTGGTTTCTGCGCGGGCGCTGGGACGGCGGCGCGGAGCTGCTCGCGCAGTTCCCGGCATTGGAAGCGTGGGAGAGCCGCGTGCGCGCGATCGGCCACGGGACGCCGAAAGCGATGCCGGCGGCCGACGCGCTCGCGATCGCCCACGGCGCCGAGCCGGCGACGCCCGAGCACGCCGATCCGCGCGACCCGCAGGGTCTACGGCCGGGGATGACCGTGAGCGTCGTGCCCGTGACCGACAGCGGCGATCCGCCGGTCGCGGGCCGCGTTCGCTTCGTCGACCGTGAGACCATCGCGCTGCTGCGCGAGGACGCGCGCGTCGGCACCGTCTGCGTGCACTTCCCGCGCGTGGGCTACCGCGTCACGCCGGGCTGAGCGGCGTCGTTCGGCGCCGCCGCGGGAACCCGGTCCCCGGAACGCTCGCCGTCGGCCACGGCGCGCGGCCCGGCGGCGGCGCTGCCCAGCACGCCCACCAGCAGCGAGAGAAAGAAAACACCGGCCAGCCATTCCATGTCCGTCCTCCCGGGGTTCTGCGCCGCGCAGGCTCAGCGCGGCGCGAGCTTCTCCAGCGCCATCGCCGCGCCCAGGCGCGACGCCCAGTGAAAGGCGATCGCCAGCGCGTCGTCGCGCGCCGCGCCGCCGACGCCGATGCCCAGGTCCGCGTCATGCAGCGCGGCCTCGTGAAACGCGCGGAACACCGCGTGCAGCGCCAGCGTGCCGAGGCTCGCGTACAGCCGCGCGTCGTCCGGCAGCCGCTCGCCATAGCCGAGGTCGAACGCGTCGACCCATCGGTACGTGAGCGCGACCCGCTCGCCGGGGCGTCGCCGCGACTGGAAGGCCGCCTCGAGGCCCTTGACGAAATTGTGCTCGAAGAACGCCTTCACCACCGGCATCTGGATCGCGTCGATCGACAGGCGCTCGTGGTGGCGCAGCACGTCGTCGCGCGTCGCGACCGCCAGCCGGGCCAGCTGCACCGCCACTTCCGGCAGGATGCGTAGATCGGGACCGCTGACGACGCCCTCGGCGACCGCCGCGCCGACGACGATCTCGCCGATGCGGCGATAGCGGACGTGGTGATCCCGCAGCGTGTCGCCGAACGCGTTCGGTTCGCGAAGCCAGATCGCGGCGGGACCGGCCGCGCCGCCAACGCCGGCGCCGGTCATGGCCGCCACCAG